>JAKAFQ010000482.1 GCA_021817875.1 Pseudomonadota bacterium | reverse complement strand
CGCCGCCCCCACCGGCGTATAGCGCTGGAAGCCCTCGCGCAGGCGCGTGAAGTCGATGTCGAGCATCATCACGACAAAAAGAAACAGTACCGCGACTGCACCGACATAAACGATGACCAGGATCATCGCGAGAAATTCGGCGCCGGCCAATAGGAACAACCCAGCGGCGTTGAAGAAGGCGAGGATCAGGAACAGCACCGCATGAACCGGGTTGCGGGCGGAGACTACCATCGCCGCCGAGGCGACGAGGATCGCCGCCAGCACCCAGAACGCAATCGCCGGAAGCGCGGCTTGTATTGCCGCAAAGATTGCCATCTCTGTTTCTTCCTCAGCGGTATGGCGCGTCGAGTTCGAGCCGGCGGGCGATCTCCGCCTCCCAGCGGTCACCGTTCGCCAGCAGCTTAGCCTTGTCGTACAGCAACTCCTCGCGCGTTTCCGTCGCGAACTCGAAATTCGGCCCTTCGACGATCGCATCCACAGGACAAGCCTCCTCGCAGAGACCACAGTAAATGCACTTCGTCATGTCGATATCGTAGCGCGTGGTCCGCCGCGAGCCGTCGTCGCGCGGTTCCGCCTCGATGGTGATTGCCTGCGCGGGGCAGACTGCCTCGCACAGTTTGCAAGCGATGCATCGCTCCTCGCCATTGGGATAGCGGCGCAACGCGTGCTCACCCTTGAAGCGGGGTGAAATCGGCCCCTTCTCGTATGGGTAATTGATCGTCGCCTTGGGCCGGAAGAAATAGCGCAGCGTCAGGGCCATGCCAGAGAGGAGTTCCTCCAGCATCAGTCCGCGAGCGGTACGGTCGAGGAAAGCCATGCCTAACCTACCCGTTTTTCAGGTCACCGGCAGCCAGCCGGCGAACTCAAGCACGCCCGCCGTCAACACCAACCAAAACAGTGACAGCGGCAGGAACACTTTCCAGCCCAACCGCATCAGCTGGTCATAGCGGTAGCGCGGGAAAGTCGCGCGCACCCAAAGGAACACGAAGAGGCAGAAGCAGATCTTGGCGATGAACCAGACCGGACCTGGGATCCACGTGAAAGGCGCGAGCCCGAACGGCGCCAGCCAGCCCCCGAGGAATAGGATCGTCGTCAGAGCGGACATCAGGATCATGTTGGCATACTCGCCGAGGAAGAAGAGCGCGAAGCTCATCGACGAGTACTCGACGAAGAAACCGGCCACGATCTCGCTCTCGCCCTCGGGCAGATCGAACGGCGGTCGGTTAGTCTCGGCGAGCGTCGAGATGAAAAACACCACGAACATCGGGAAGAGTGGGATGCAGAACCACCAGTTGCGCTGCGCCTCCACCACCGCGGTCAGGTTGAGCGACCCCACGCACAGCACGACGGTGACAATCACGAAGCCCATCGAGACTTCGTACGAGACCATCTGGGCGGCCGAGCGCAACGCGCCAAGAAACGCATATTTGGAGTTGCTGGCCCAGCCAGCGATGATGACGCCGTAGACGCCGAGCGAGGAAATCGCGAACAGATAAAGAATGCCCACGTTGATGTTCGCGTTCACCCAACCGAGGTTCACCGGGATCACGGCCCACGCGATCATGGCCAGTGCGAAGGTGAGCATCGGCGCGAGCAGGAATAGCCCGCGATTGGCGCCTGCGGGAAGGATTGTCTCCTTCATGAGCATCTTGATTGCATCCGCGAAGGGCTGGAACAGCCCGAACGGCCCGACGACGTTCGGCCCCTTGCGGAGCTGCATCGCTGCTAGAACTTTGCGCTCCGCGTAAGTGAGATAGGCAACGCCGATCAGCAAAGGCACGAGAAACAGCAGCGCCTTGACGAGCGTCAGGATCAGAACCCCGAGCGGGGTAGCAAGAAACGCACTCATGCTCATTCTGCCGCCATCGCTTTACCGCTATGCGCTTCCGTGCAGGCGGCCATCGTGGCGCTCGCGCGGCTGATCGGATCGGTCATGTAATAGTTGGAGATAGCCGCGCAGAACGGGGCATCGCTGAGCGTCCCCCGTGACGCGGGGCCGCTCGTGTCCGAACAGCCGGAACGCGGCAGGATATCGAGATTGCGCAGCACGGGATGCCGTGTCTCGACCGAACACCGCAACGCCGCGACCGTGTCATATGGCAGTGTCCTGCCAAGAACCGCCGAGGCGGCACGCAGGATCGCCCAATCCTCGCGCGCCTGGCCGGGCGGATCGCCCGCGCGCTGGCCACGTTGCACGCGGCCCTCGGTGTTGACCCAGGTGCCCTCCTTCTCGGTGTAGGCACAGCCAGGCAGGATGACATCGGCGCGTGCCGCACCGCGATCCCCGTGATGTCCCTGGTAGATCACGAAGGTCGAGGCGGGCAGCTTCGTGACGTCCGCCTCATCGGCGCCGAGCAACCACAGCGCATCGACCCCGCCCGCCAGCATCGCCGCCGCGTCCCTGCCGCCAACGCCGGGCAGGAAGCCAACATCGAGTCCACCGACGCGTGCCGCGGCCGTATGCAGCACATTGAAGCCGTGCCAGTCGGGGGTCAGCATCCCGCACGAAGCCGCGAGCGCCCAGGCCTGCGCCAGAACTGCCGCGCCATCCGGTCGCGTCAGAGCGGCCTGGCCGAGGATTAGCATCGGCTTCTTCGCCGCCTTCAGTACCGCTGCGAAGGGATGCGTGCCAGCGGCGATCGCAGCCAGGGTCGACGGCCGGTTCTCCAGCATCTCGACCTTGTAGGTCAGGTCCGCCGCCTCACCGATGAGTGCGACCGGAATCTCACCTTGCAGCCACCGCTTGCGCAGCCGGGCATTGATCAGCGGCGCCTCGATCCGCGGGTTGGTGCCGATCAGCAGCAACGCGTCTGCTTCTTCGATCCCGGCAATCGTGCTATTGAACGTGTAGAAATCGCGTCGGCTCGCGTCGAGCGCGGCGCCGTCCTGCCGGCAGTCGAGATTGGGCGAGCCCAGCGCCACCATCAGATCGCGGAGCGCCACCATGCTTTCGACGTCGCAAAGATCGCCGGAGATCGCGCCGATCTTTGTGCCATCAAGCCCGGTCAACCGATTCCTGATCGCATCGAACGCTTCGTTCCAAGTCGCCTTGACCAGCTTGCCGCCCTGCCGAACCCAGGGGTGGTCCAGCCTGCGCCTGCGGAGCCCGTCGATCGCGAAACGGGATTTGTCCGCGAGCCATTCCTCATTCACGTCTTCATTTAGTCGCGGCAGGATACGCAGCACCTCGGGCCCGCGCGTATCGACGCGGATCGCGGCGCCCACGGCATCCATCACATCGATTGAATCGGTCTTCGTCAGCTCCCACGGCCGCGCCACGAACGCATACGGCTTCGAGGTCAAAGCCCCGACAGGGCAGATATCGATCAGGTTACCGGATAGCTCGGAGGACAGCGCCTTCTCGACATAGGTGCCGACCTCCATGTTTTCGCCTCGGGCGGTCGCACCCAGCTCCGGCACGCCGGCTATCTCGGTCGAGAAACGGATGCAGCGCGTGCAATGAATGCAGCGCGTCATCACGGTCTTGACGAGTGGACCCAGGTCCTTGTCGCGGACCGCCCGCTTGTTCTCGGCATAGCGCGAATGGTCCATGCCATAGCCGACCGCCTGGTCCTGAAGGTCGCACTCGCCGCCCTGATCACAGATCGGGCAGTCGAGGGGGTGGTTGATCAGCAGGAATTCCATCACGCCCCGGCGCGCGGCGCGCACCATCGGCGAGTCGGTGTGGACCACCATCCCGTCGGCCGCAGGGTAGGCACAGGAAGCGAACGGCTTGGGCGGCGCCTTCTCGATCTCGACCAGGCACATCCTGCAGTTGCCAGCGACTGAAAGACGTTCATGGTAACAGAAGCGCGGAACTTCCTTCCCCGCAGCCTCGCACGCCTGCAGAACGTTGCTGCCCGGCGGTACCTCTACCTCGATCCCATCGACGGTAACCTTCATCGTCCTACTC
>JAKAFQ010000027.1 GCA_021817875.1 Pseudomonadota bacterium | reverse complement strand
GGCGATGGCGGTGGAGAGCGCGATCGTCGCGGCGCTCACCGGCACCGAGGCGCGGGTGGGCTATCTCACCAGCGTCCGCAACCTGTTGCTGCACGTCACGCGGCTGGATGACCTCAGCAGCACCCTGCTGGTGCGCGCGCAGCGCCTGGCGGGCGATGAGGGCAGCGCGCTGTACGAGTTCTCCCTCGAGTGCGCCGGGCGCACCCTGCTCAGCGGCCGCGCGGGCATCGTGTTGGGTCCGCTCGGCGCCGCGGCACGCCACAGGAATCCTCCATGAACCACAGCAGACGGGCCCTGGTCACCGGCGGCAGCGGCGGCATCGGCGCGGCGATCTGTCGCCGCCTGGCGCTCGCGGGCCTGCACGTGTACATCCACGCCCGGCAGGGCCTCGAGGCGGCCGAGGCGCTCGCCGGGCAGATCCGCTCCGCCGGCGGCAGCGCCGCCGCGGTGCATTTCGACGTGACGGATGCACAGGGCACGCGGCAGGCGCTCGCAGCGCTCGCCGGCCCGATCCAGGTCCTGGTCAACAATGCGGGCATTCACGACGATGCGGTGCTGCCCGGCATGCGTCCCGACCAGTGGCATCGCGTCATCGACGTGTCGGTGAATGGATTCTTCAACGTCACGCAGCCGCTGCTGCTGCCGATGATCCGCACCCGCTGGGGCCGCATCATCAACATCTCCTCGGTGTCCGCCCTGATCGGCAACCGGGGACAGACCAACTACGCCGCCGCCAAGGGCGCCTTGAACTCCGCGACCAAGGCGCTCGCGCTCGAGCTGGCGACCCGCGGCATCACCGTCAACGCCGTCGCGCCGGGCCTGATCGCGACCCCGATGAGCGAGGCGCTGTTCGACGAGGCGGCCATCAGGCGCCTGGTGCCCATGGCCCGCGCCGGCAGCCCCGAGGACGTCGCGCACCTGGTGGCGTTCCTCGCCTCGGACGAGGCTTCCTACATCACCGCCCAGATCCTGTCGGTCAACGGCGGGATGGCCTGACCCCGGGGACGCCGCGGGCGGGGGTCCCTCTCAGGAACGCCTTCGGGCACCGGTTCGATCGCGGCTCGCGAGCAAGCGCAACGCGAGCAGGCCGGCCAGCAGGGCGAGCACCCGGATCGACAGGGCGCCACCGCCGCCCGAGTGCCCGCTCACCGTCCCGCTCCCTGACGATGCCGCCGCCGCCACCGTCAATGCCGCCGAGGCGCTCGCGCTGCCGTCCGCGTCGGTGCAGGTGAGGGTGTAGGTGTCGGTGCCCGACGTCGCGGGCGAGACGGTCTGACTGCCCGCCGTGGCTTGCGAACCGCTCCACGCCCCGCCCGCGGAGCAGGCACTCGCATTGGTGCTCGACCAATCAAGCGTGGCACTGCTCCCGGCGGAGATCGAGGCGGGAGTGACGCTGATCGAGACGGTGGGAGGTGGCGTCAGCACGTCGATCCGTCGGGTCGCCGCCGCGGCCACGTAGTGCGTCCCACCGGCGAACGCGGCGCTCAGCGTCGCCACTCCGGTCGTGATCGGTGTCACCGTGCAGCTCGCCGTACCGGTACTGTCGGTCGCCGCGCTGCAGCCCTGCCCATCGAGACTCAACTCCACCGTCTGCGAGGCGAGCGGCGCCTCCGGGTTGACCGAGACATCGAGCAGATTCGCCGTCAGCGCCAGCGGCTGATTGGCCGCGACCAGGGCGGGGTTGTCGTTCAGGCCGATGAAGGTCGTGTGCGCCCCGGCTGCCCAATTGACATCGAGCGGGCTCGACACGATGAACAAGCCAGGAAGCATGGCGCCCGCGGCAACCTGGTCTGCACCGGGATACACCCCTTGGTAGCTGAGCGTCACGTTGCCGTTGGCATCCGCGATACCCTCGTGCACACCCCCGTTGGCGCCGCTCACGGCGAGCTCAATCGGAGTTCCCGCGGGGTTCGCGACGTTCTGCAGCGACGCCGTGAAGCTCACCGTACCGCCCTGCTGGGGTGCCCCGGAAAAGTCGGCCACGAGATGCACCTGTGGCGTCACACTGACGGGCTGGAAGTCGCACGTACCATCCGCGTTCGTGATCCGGATCACGCGATCGGTCTGCGTGGCGTACATGCACCCATCCGGTCCCACCGTGACAAAGTCACCGCGCGACCCACCGCTGTAGATCGTCGTCAGCGTCGCCGGAGAGGTGGTCTGATCGATCTTGATGATCTCGCCGCCGTTCGCGTTGACGATCACATAGGGAAGGGAGGCGTCAGCAGGATTCGTCACCAGCGTGATGCCATCGGCGCCGGCAATCGTGGCGATGGCTGTCGCCACTCCGGGCGTCGCCGAATTCGTCCCCGTGATCGAATAGACCACGCCGGAGGATTCATTGGCCGCATACAGCGTCCCATCGGGTGCGAACGTGATCGCGTCGACGCCCTCTGCGCCGGCGAGCGCGTAGCTGACGTAAGTTCCGGGACCGGTGCTGTAGCCGGAGAGCCGGAAGATACCCCCGAATGTGTCCGAGACGAACATGTCGCCGCTCAGCGGGTCGATCGCCAACCCCAATACGCAAGAATCCGGGGCATTCAGCTGGCGGATGATCTGAGCGGTGCTGGGGTCGAGCTGGGCAATGTCGTTTGTTGCGGTGCACAGGCCTCCCGCCCTGGCGCTCGCGTACAGTGAGCCATGCCGCCCGAAAACCAGACCGCTCAGCTGCACGGAGCTCCCGAATGGAGTGCCGATCAGATGGCCGGGATCGGCGCTGCCGCCCTCGGGGCTGAACTGGTACAGGTTGCCATTGGAAGCGTCGCCGACCAGCAGATCGCCCTGCGGATCGAAGGCGATTCCGACCGGGCCGATGCAGCTGGCGTTGTAGAAGAAGCCGCTCGCGAACGTGGATACCGTGTAACCGGCGCCGGCGGTACCGAGGCCGACGTTGCACGGAGGCGGCCCGGACGCGCTGGTGAACTGCACCTGGGCGCTGCCGGGAACCGGCAGGTTGCCGTCGGTGATGTCAGTCGCCGTGTACGTCACGGTCTCCGCCGTCTCGTCCGTGGCCGTGAAGCTCACGGTGCCCGTCGCGTCCGTGGTCGCGGTGGTCGCCGAGATCTGCGAAGCGCCGTTACCCTGCGATAGTCCCACGATCTTGCCGGGGGAAGGATTGCCGCTCGCATCCTTCAGCGTGACCGTGATGGTGGCGGTGTCGGAACCGTTCGCGGTCACCAGCGTCGGCGATACGTTGATGCCGCCGGAGGCGGCCGGCGGCGAAACGAACGTCAGAGTACCCGTGCTCGGCAGAGCGCCACCCGATGTCGAAGCCGTCAGAGTCACCACCTCGGGCACACTGTCGGTCACCGTGAACAGCGCGGCGCCATTGTCCGCGGTGGTCGTCGGGTCGACCGCGACGATCTGTGCATGCGAGCCACTGTTGGCGGTCAGCGTCACGCTCTGTCCGCTGACCGGATTGTAGTTCGCATCGCGCAGCAGCACCGCGACGCCCGCTGAGGTGGTGCCTGCCGTGGCGATGAGTGGAAACACGCGGATGGCCGAGTCGGCGAGCACCGGCGCAGCCGGGGTCTGACCGGCGAGGATTTCCTTGAGCACACCGACATTGGGCGAGCCCAGGCCGACGTGCGCGAAGTCGCTGCCCATCGACGCTGCGGAATGGAACGCGCCGCTGCCGGCAAGCGGATAGAGAATCGGATTGAGAAAGCCGAGTGGCTTACCGAGCGCCTGATCGAGCACCGCGACGAATCCCGCCCAGATCGGCGCCGCAACGCTCGTGCCCCCATACAGCCAGGTGGTCGGGCAGCCGCCGGCATCGGCCTGGCAGATCCGGTAGCCGTGCAGCGGATCGGCCGGGGCGCTGACATCCGGCACGGACCGCATGGTCGAGCTGCTCAGCGAGGACTGGTAGGCGGGCGCCGGGAAGAAGCGGCTCACCCCGAAACCACCCTGCCCGGTCGGCGGCGTGCCGTTGGCTCCGTTCCACCAGGTCTCGCTGCCATAGGTGCCGAGCAGATTCGGCTGGGCGCTCGTGCCACCGACCGCGGTGATATACGGGGCGTCCGCCGGGACGGGAATGGTGTTGGCAGCGCCGTCGAGACAGGTGCTGCCATGGTCTCCGGCGCCGCTCACCACCGTAATGCCGTCAGCGGCGGCGGTCTGCAGGATCGAGTTGATGCTCTGCACGTCGGCGAGGTCCGTCTCGTTCTCGCAATACGCCCAGCTATTGGAGATCACGTTGACACCGGCGGAAATCATCGCATTCAGCATGGACTGAAAGGTGCCTCTGCCCTGGAACGGCCCGTCGAACACCACCACCTTGGCGCCGGGCGCCTCGCTCATCACCGCGTCGATGTCGAGCAGCACCTCGGATTCCCCCGAGCCCGGCGTGCTGACACCACCGTTCACCGCGACCTCCGAGAGGTTGCCGAAGCTCGAGCCGAGTCCGATCAGGTTGAGGTAGTTCTGCACATCCGAAGGATGGAAGGTGTCGAACTCCAGCAGTCCGACGGTTTCTCCCGCTCCCGGCAGGCTTGAGCCCGTGCCCGAGCTCGAGCTCGCCGCCGATCGGATGAAGCGCCGGGTGGAGTGCACTCCGATCTGATGATCCGAGGTCGGCTGGACGCCGGCGGCGTATGCCGCGACCAGATTCAGCTCATCCGTCGCACATTGGAAATTCAGCGTGGTCAGTACCAGTGTCAGCGCCGCGTCAGCCCCCATGGTGTCCAACCCTGCGAGCGGTCCGACCAGGCCCCCTGCGGGCGCAATCGTCGTCCCATTGTGGACGCGATGGGCAAGCCAGCAGGTATAGGCCTCCGTGCCCTCCTCTTGCGGTGGAAATTGACTGAGGATCTCCGCCGAGCCGATGTGCGCCGGCTGCGCGAAGTCCGAGAGGCCGACGATCGCCTGTACTCCCGGGGCGATCGATGCCGGCAGCCACGGCGCGCGATCATTGGCGTAAAAGCGCCGCTCGCCGATCCGGTAGTCGCCGATGTGGATGCGCAGTGCACGCTCGATCCGCGCCCGGCTCGCGCGCATGGTAACCGTCAGGCGATCCGCAGAGCCTGCGACTGCGTGAAACCCCTGGGCGCGCAGGTAACGCAGCACGCGCGCATACTCGGCTCGCGACGGACCAAACCGATCCGCCAGCGCGCGTCCTGAGAGAAAGTGCCGGTAGTGCGGCGACCTCGGGTCGTAGAGCGAGTGCAGATACCATTTGAATCGGCGTGGATGCGTACGCCGCAACACCAGGGTGAGCGTCAGGGATTGATGCGCCTCCGGGGCCGATACGGCGACTCTGCGGGCGCGGGCGAGAGCAGGGATGACGCTGCCGGGCAGTCGCCCCGCGGGCCTCGCGAGCACCGTTGCCGGGCCCGTCCCCCACCCGATCAGCGTCGCGCCGATCAGCACGGCACGGCGCCACCCATTGTTCTTCCTGTTCTTCTTCATCGCATTTCCCTGGTCCGGAGATTATTTCCGGAAGTTGGCAGAAATCGACGGCTGGTCTCAAGACAGGCTGAGCATCCCTCCAAGCGACGATTGCGGCGACCGGCATCCCATGCGCCGGGATCCCCCTCTTCGGAATTCACCCGCCGAATTGAGATGCGACCCCCGCCGCACCATGCCGCGTATCGTTCCCGTAAGTGGCAGTGGCCGGCAACCCCCCCGAACGAGGGGTTGCTCGCGTCACCGTCATCGCTGCGCGGCCGACTCTGGAGGCCACACGCTCGCCGCTCAGCAGACTCAATCACTCGACCCGCTCGAGTACCGTTTCAATCTGCCGGGAGGAATGCTTCGCCGGTGCCGGCCACAGCCTGTCCTGCGCTGTTGCGCAAACGGAACTCAGGAAACGCCTCGAGCCGTCCGCACCCTGTATGACGTCTCTGGACGACCCACTCTTCGAACCTCGTCAGTATACGACGTCGATAGCGCACGTCGCAGCAGACGTCACACTGACAGTTAACCAACACGCACACACGACCGTGGCAGCGGTGATCAGCATGACTGACGAAAATCTCTATCCGCACGGCTCAAGACTGAAATCCGATGTCACGCACATCCGCTCGGATGTGGGCGACATCCAGACGGACCTGCGCCGGGTGCGCGGCGAGATGGACAGCGAGTTCCAAAGCCTGCGCAGCGAAATGCGCAGTGGGCTCAGGGCAATGCAGTGTGAATCTGCCAATCGATTCCGCTCGCTGGCCGGATTCCTGATCGTGATGTCACGGGCACTCCTGACTGCCATCCTTGGGATCGCCCAGCGATCGCCGAGCCTGCCGACGGCGTGCAGCACGCAGGGCTGTCCTGAGTCGGTCAGGATACGGCCCCACCAACCCGCGATTCGGAAGACACCGTGACCCCTTCCCGGGGCCCCGCCGGGCGGCCGGGAGCCTCGCGCGGCCTGGAGCGGCGCAGACCTTTCCCATGTCCGCCTCGCTGTGTCCTGCCGATCACGGCCCTGCCACGGCAGAGCGCCGCGGAAGCAGTCCCGCCTGCCTCAGCCGTCGGCCCCGCCGTCGAAGAACTCGACCTCGCCGGTCTCCAGCGAATACTCCGCGCCCACCACCCGCAGGCCTTCCTCGCGGATGAGACGCTCGAGCACTTCCGAGCCGTGCCGCAGGTGGCTCACCGACACCCCGACGTTGGCGCGCACCGCGTGCCGGGTCAGCGCTTCCTCGTCGTGGCTCAGCTCGGTCTTCAGGAGGACCTCCACCGAGGGACGGACCCGATCGACGATGGAGCGGATATTCGGGGATTGATTCTCCGCCGGGCGCCGCAGCTCCTCCAGGGTGGCCGCGATGGCGCCACAGTGGCTATGCCCCAGCACCACCACCAGGCGGGTGCCGAACTGCGAGGCCGCGAATTCCACGCTGCCGATCAGCGACGGTGCGACGATGTTGCCGGCCACCCGGATGACGAACAGGTCCCCGAGCCCCTGATCGAATACGATCTCCGCAGGCACCCGCGAATCGGAGCACCCGAGCACGATGGCGATGGGTTTCTGCTCCTGCGTCAGGACCATCCGCGGTGAGGGGCCGAGAGATGCCTCGTGGCTGCGCACCCGCTCGATGAACCGGCGGTTGCCGTCTTTGAGGCGCTGAAGGGCTTCTGCGGCGGTCACCATGACCCCGCAGTATGACATCCTCGCCTCGAGCAATGCCGGAAATAGCCGCCGGGCTTCACCCGGCGCGGGCCGAGCGCCCGGCATCTGCGCCGGTCACCGGTCGTGCCTCAGCCTGCCGACAATCGTTATGGCTTCGAGATGATCTGCAATGCACCTGCACTGACTTGATTTTATTGCCTATTTAGCGGGAGTGTCTTACCGTCCCTTCCGCGCAGGGACTCCGGCCCCACCGTCCACGACGCCGCGATATCGACCGGCGGATCGCGACGCGCATCGGCGACGAGCGGCTCCTTCGCCCATCCGCCGTCCGCCGCCGAAGCCTACAATCGGCCGTCACCGGCAGCGGCACGAGGCGAACCGATGGGCACCGACCGCATGGAAGCCTTCAGCGATGGGGTCATCGCCATCATCATCACGGTGATGGTGCTGGAACTCAAGATCCCGCAGCAGACGACCTTGCGGGCGCTGACGCCCGTCGTGCCCGTGCTGCTCACCTACCTGCTGAGCTTCATCTACCTCGGCATCTACTGGAACAACCACCACCACCTGCTGCACACCGTGCACCGGGTGAGCGGCGGGATGCTGTGGGCCAACCTGCACCTGCTGTTCTGGCTCTCGCTCATCCCGTTCACCACCGGCTGGATGGGCGAGCATCACTTCGCATCCGTGCCGACCGCGTTCTACGGCGTGGTGCTGCTGATGGCGGCCCTCGCCTGGTGGATCCTGCAGCGGCGCATCATCGCCACCCAGGGCCGGCACTCGCTGCTGCGCCAGGCGCTCGGCACCGACTGGAAGGGCAAGCTCTCGCCCCTGCTCTACCTGATCGCCATCGCGCTCGCCGGCCTCGCCCGCTGGGTCTCGCTCGGCCTCTACGCCCTGGTCGCGGTTTTCTGGCTCATTCCCGACCGGCGCATCGAGCGGATATTGTCTGACCGCACCGGCGATTAGATTTCTCGATCGGGCGTCGGGGGCGCGCGGCGCTCCTCCGTTGTCGGGCGCCCAGGCCACCGGCCGGGCCCTGGCCCGGCCCCCGCCTCGCGCGCGAGGGCCGGCCAGAAGCCGCGGCGGTCAGACCGCGCGCCTCCTGCGCATTGCGAACCCCGCGCCGAGCACGAGCAGACCCCCGCCGAACAGCGCCAGCCCGGCCGGCTCCGGCACCGTGGAATAGTTGATGTTGTCCACGAGCCAGTAATGCCCCGCCGTGCCATCGTTGAGGAAGGTGAGCTGCGTCACCGGCTGGCTGCCGAACGACAGGCTGGTGAAGTTCGAGCTCAGATTCTCGCTGGCGGTCCACTCGAGCGTCGAGCCGTTCCAGCCCTGAACCGTGATGCTGGAGGAAGCAACTCCCGGATAGGGCGCATCGTATGCATCCCAGGTCGAGAACATCGCGCCGGTGAACACCGTCGGCGCCGCGGCAAACAGATCCTGCTGGACCGGACCGCCGACTTCCGCCGTGCCACTGTTGAAAGCCGCGTTGGGATTGCTCGGGAAGCTCGCGTGGTTGGCATACGAATTGTTATACCAGGAAATGTTTCCCACGCCCCAGTTCGAATCCCACGTGAAACCAGCGTAGTTCGTCGGCACCGATGTCCAGCTCGACGTGGCAATGCTGTCGAAGTTGATCTGTCCGGCGAAAGCCGGCGCCGCCCCCAGGCCGACCAGCATCGTGCCGAGCAGCAGAACGTCTCGAACGAGTCTCATAGCGTATCTCCGCATGAATTTTTGCACCGCCCGCACCCTGCAAAATCCAAGCCATGACACGCAGTCAACGTTTTGCGCCCGTATTTAGACTCGCATGTAAGAAAAGCTGACATATTTGTACACTGTCCAGTGATTCGGCAGTGTCTGCGGACTCGATGTTTGTTGATTTAAATCAACTTCCCGCCGCCGGGCGCTCCGGCCGCATCGCGCACTCGACCCGGGCGCGCCCCGGAGACTCGCGCGACTCCCCCGATCAGGCGGTGCGGGTCTTGCCCCAGGTGAAGCGGCTCGTCATGGCGTAGTTCCACACCGCGCCCACGCTGATCCCCGCCAGCGAGGCGAGCACCCACGGCGCGTGCCGCGCGAACACATCGGCCGCGAGAGTGACGTTCGCCAGCGCCCCCAGGCTGCAGGCCACCATGAACGACGCCAGTCCGGTGAGCCAGGCGAACCCGCGCCGGCGCTGGTCGCGGTATGTCAGCGCATTGTTGACGGCGTAATTGAACACCATGGTGAGCGCCGCCGCCACCGCCTGCCCGGTCGCAAAGCCCAGGCCGACAAATGCGAACAACAGCGAGATGATCAGCATGTGCACGGCGATGCCCGCGCCGCCCACCAGCGAGAACGCCACGAAGCGCATCGGAACATACCGGCCGATGAGCTTGTCCAGCATCAGCATCCCGAAGTCCCACGCCACCACGCTGTCGAGCTTGCTCTGTCCATGCGTGCGCCTGCGGAAGGTGTAGGACACCTCCTTGATCGCCATGGGCCGCTTGATTGTCGCCAGGATGTCGAGCAGCAGCTTGAACCCCGAGGTCGAGAGCGCACGCACCGCCTCCTCGAGCAGCGTTCTGCGCAACATGAAAAACCCGCTCATGGGGTCGGAGACCGGATGGCGGTACACGAGATGACCGAGACGGGTCGCGCCGCGGCTGATGCGCGCCCGTGACGCCTGCCACTGTCCGAGGCTGCCGGTCCCGGCATATCGCGTCGCCACCACCAGCTCCGCGCCCTCTTCCCTCAGCCCGTGCAACATCTGCGGCAGGATCGCCTCGTCATGCTGCAGATCGGCATCCATGACCGCAAGATAAGGCGCCGAGCTGGCGAGCATGCCCTCGATGCACGCCCCCGCGAGCCCTCGACGGCCGAGCCTCTGCAGGCAGCGCACCCGTGGATCCCCGAGGCCGAGCGCCCGCACGGCCTGCGCGGTGCCATCCGGGGAATCGTCATCGACGAATATCGCCTCCCAGCGAATGCCACCGAGCACGTGACGCAACCGCCGTACGATCTCCCCGATGTTCTCCCGCTCGCAATAGGTCGGGATCACCACCGCGAGGTCGTAGCCCCGCCGCCGCGGTCCCGCCCCATCCCGCGGCGCGGCGCGCCGGCCGAGAAGCGAGCCGCACTCGAGGGCGGTGACACTCATGCGCCCGGCCCGCCTCTGCGCAGGTAGACGACCGCCACCTTGTCCGCATACACGCGCTTCCAGCCCGGCAACCGATCGAGCACCCTCACCATGGGCCACTCCGGTCCGAGCAGAATCGCATCGATCCGGTATCTGGCGAGCAGCGCCCTCACATGTCCCTGCGGGCTCAGCTCGAGCGCATCGAAGTAGCGGCGCAGGAAGGCATCGCCGTACACCGTGACCCTGGGATCGACGAACACCGGGACGCCGCGGAATATGAGATAGCCGCCGAAGTTCGCATCATCGAAGATCCGCGCCTGCGGCCGCTTCGCCAACAGCGCATCGAGCGCCGCACGCGGCGTGTATTGCGCCGGCGGTCGCGGCCGCTGCACGCTCACGATCGCGATCCCGAGCGCCCCCGCCAGCACCAGCGTCGCGCAAACCGCCCTCACACGGGCGGGCGCGGCAAGCGCGCCGAACCACCGGTCGAGCCCCTGCGCGTCCTGCCCGCGGCCGGGCTGCCGGCGCCACAGCGCCGCCAGCGGGGTGTCGATCAGGAACGGTGAGATCAATCCGAGGAGTGACACGTTGCGCACATGCTGCAGCGCGAAATAGATCAACCCCGTCAGCATCAGCGAGCGGGCGGGCGGCAGCCTGAACCGCCCCGCGAACGACAGCCCGAACACCACGAGCAGCCACAACCCGAAGACCTGCGGATGCTGCAGATTCGGCGGCTGCCACTCCGTCAGGCGCCCGAGAACCGGCATGCCGAGCAGATGGAATGGAAACACCAGCAGCCGCCAGCCCTGCGGGTTGAGCAGCGCACAGCCGAATGCCGCCGCGAGGAACATGCCCCAGCGCCACGCGGCGGGCTTACAGTTCGGCTTCGCGCCGCTGAACGCCTCGAGCCCGATCACCGGCGCGAGCGCGAGCCCCAGGATGAAGCTGCCGTGCAGATTCGCCCAGAGCAGCATCACCCCGGGCAGCCACCAGGGCGGCGCGCGATGCGCCTCGCTGCTGCGGATCAGCGTGCCGAACCACACCGCCGTCAGCGGCCAGGCGAGCTCGTGCGGTCTGACGATGATGTAGTTGAACATCATGCAGCCGGCAAAGACGGTGAACAGCACCGCATGCAGCGGCTCCATGCGCGACAGCAGGAAGCGCGCCAGATACGCGATCGTCAGCCCAAAGGACAGGGCGGCGAGCACCGTCAGTCCCGCCCAGCCCGCCCGTCCGTATACGAGCGCCACCAGCAGCTCCGCGCCCCATTCCTGCGCCACCCAGCGCGCCCCGTGGCGGGTGAAGGAGAAGATGTCGTGTGTCGGAACGGAACCGTGCGCGAGGATCCACCGCCCGGTGACAATCTGCCAATAGGTGTCCGGATCGAAGTGCACCACCCCGCTGAGCAGCGCCAGCACGAAGGCCGCCGCCCCGAGCAGCACCGCCCAGGAAAGCCCGAGGCGCCCGATCGAGCGGCCCGACACCGCAGGCGATGCGATTTCCCCGACGCTGCTCATGTTGTCTGCAACCGTTGCGCGATGGCGCACTCGAGGACCGGAAGAACGGCCTCTCGATACGCTCGCAGACCCTCCGGCGCATCCGGTAGGAGTGTTTTGCCGCGGATCCGGACGATTTTGTCTCGACCGGACCGACACGGCGGATGCACGCAAAATTCTCCCGAGGTTGGGCAAAGACGTCCTAGCGCCTCCGGCGGGATTTTACGACCCTGAATCCGACAACACCGGCGCGTCGCGTTGCCGATTCGGCTCCGGGCGGCGGCGTCAACACCCTCACTCACCGGGAGACACCTCGATGAACAGCTTGAAACGGGCGCTCATTGCGCTGTGGAAGCAGGACCAAGGCCTGACGATGGTGGAATACGCGATCGCCGGAGGCCTCGTCGCGGCCGGTTGCGTGCTGGCATTCAGCACCCTCGGCAAGGATGTCGCGACTGCCATCACCACGCTCGCCGGCTACGTGAGCAGCGCGTATTGAGCGCGCCAGACTGATGGGGCGCCCCATCGGCGCCCCATCGGTCGACCGGCAGACGGTCACGGGCGACAACCGGGCGGAGGTGATCGGGCATGTCCTTCTTGGCGGCGGGCGGCTCCTTCGAAAGCGAGGCGGGGACGGCCGCGTTGCTCGCCTTCGTCACGCTGGTGGCGGTGTCTGATCTCGCAACACATCGCATTCCCAACACATTGACCCTGGGGGGCGCGGCGCTCGGCCTGGCGCTCAATGGTCTGCAGTCCGGCGGCGGCGGCCTGCTGCACGGCGCTCTCGGGCTGTTGGTCGGATTCGGCGTCTTTCTGCCGTTGTTTCTGGCGCGCGGCTTCGCCGCGGGGGACGTCAAAGCGATGGCGGCCGTCGGCGCCTACCTCGGACCGCAGGGCGCGCTCCTTGCCGCATGCTGGACGCTGATCGCAGGCATGATCGGCGCGCTCGCCGTGTTCGCCGTCAGCGCACCGACCGCGTTCGCGCCGATGCTCAGGCGCTGGAAGCTCAGAGCGTGGGTTCTGTGCACGAGCGGCGCCCGGGCGCGAATCGATGCCCCGCCCGACGACGCGGCGCGGCGCCGCTTCCCCTATGGACTCGCGATCGTCTGCGGCACTGTGATCGTTCTCATGTGGAGCTAACCTCGTGAGCATTTCTCCAAGTGAGATTGACCGCGACATCACCCCGGCCGTATCAATGGCGGCCCGCCTGGCACCCCGGCCCAAGAGGGCCGCCGACACCGGTCTGCGCCTCGGGATGATGTGCGACCTCGTCGAGAAACATCTTTACGACGGCGGCATCCTCACGCTGCCGGCACTCAGCCTGCGCACCGCCCTCGCCGGAGCGATCCTGGAGGAAGCCCTCGCGTTCCTGCGCCGCGAAGGCCGCATCGAGGTGCGCAGTCCGAGTCCGGATGAAAACAGCCTGCGCTACGCGCTCACCGAGCGCGGCCGCGAGAGCGCACAGGATGCCCTGATCCGCAGCGGTTACCTCGGGCCGGCGCCCGTGCCGCTCGAAAGCTACACCCAGGTGGTCCGGCAGCAGTCGGTGCACGATCGGCTGGTGACGCGCGAGCTGATGCGCACCGCGTTCATGGACGTCGTGCTCAACGGCGACATGCTCGACCGGCTGGGCCCCGCGCTGAACTCCGGCAAGGCCATATTCGTCTACGGCGAGCCCGGCACCGGCAAGACCTACATCACCCAACGCCTCGCCCGCCTGCTGCCCGACACCGTGCTCGTACCGCACTCGATTTCGGTGGGCGATACCATCATCCAGATCTTCGATCCGACCATTCACGTGCCGGTCGGGACGCAAAGCTCCGGGGTGTTGTTCGACGACGGACACGACCCGCGCTTCCTGCTGTGCCGCCGGCCGCTCGTCATCACCGGCGGCGAGCTGGTTCCCGAGATGCTCGAAGTGCAGTTCGATCCGCCGACCCGTCAGTACCGGGCGCCGCTGCAGCTGAAGGCCACCAATGGCACATTCATCATCGATGATCTGGGACGGCAGCGGGTCGCGCCGCGCGCGATCCTCAACCGCTGGATCGTCCCGATGGAAGAAAGCCGCGATTATCTCTGCCTCTCGACCGGGCAGCATTTCTCGGTCCCGTTCGATCTCATCCTGGTGTTTTCCACCAACCTGGAGCCGGCCGATCTCGCCGACGAGGCGTTCCTCCGGCGGATCGGCTACAAGATCCAGTTCCAGGAGCTCACTCCCCAGCAGTATCACGACATATGGCGGCAGGTCTGCGAGCAGCACGGTGTACCCTACGATGCCGCCATCTGCCAGGACGTCATCGACCGCCTGCACCGTCCCGGCAGGGTACCGCTGCTGCCGTGTCATCCGCGCGACCTGATCGACATGGCGCTCGATCACGCCGCGTATTTCGGGGCCTGCGACCGGGTGAAACTGGAAGCGGTCGAATGGGCATGGAAGAACTACTTCGTGGAGGCGCGCCATTGATGCTGCGCGCGGCCACGCACCGACCCGGGAGGTTTTCGTCATGTTCAAGCGACGCGGCGTTACGCTGATCCTGTTGTCTCTCGTGCTCGCCGTGGGGGCGGCCTGGATCGCCCGCGGCTGGGTGCGGGCGCATCTGCACGACCCCACCGCCCGGGCGCAGAGCCCGGTCGTCGTCGCGACCATGGAGATTCCGTTCGGGGAAAAAGTGCAGTCGCGCTACCTCAGCGTGATCACGCTGCCGAAGGGCGCGCCGATCGGCGATGCCTTCGGCGATCCGAAGCAGGTCACGGGCATGATCGCGCTCGAGAAAATCCTCCCGGGTGAGATCCTGCTGAAACGCCAGTTCACGAAGAAGGCAACCGGCAGCCTGCTCGCGGCCATGTTGCCGCCCGACATGCGCGCGATCACCGTCCATGTCAACGATGTGATCGGGGTGGCCGGCTTCCTGCTGCCCGGCAACCACGTCGACGTCGTGGAAGCCCGCATGGTCGACCAGCGGGCCGTGACGCGGACGGTCCTGCAGGATCTGCTGGTGCTCGCCGTCGATCAGACCGACTCGCGGAACAAGAACTCCCCGGTGGTCGTGCAGGCCGTCACGCTCGAGGTGACCCCGCAGCAGGCCGACATCCTGGTGAAAGCGACGACCGAAGGCCGCATCCAGCTGACCCTGCGCAGCCCGAATGCAATCAACACTCCGACGCGGCTCGCCGTGAGGACGCCGCCGCGCAGGAGACGCCGCATTGCGCATCCGATCCGGGTCGCCGCGCACCGGCCGACCGACCACAGCATCATCATCATCCGAGGCACCGACATTCAGCGGGTACGATCGTCCGGCTGAACGCTCCGTCGAACACCCATACCAGGCTTCATTCCGCACACATCCGCACACCAGGACGCAGCCCCATCCGGAGAACACCAACAATGAAAACGCCCCACTCCCCGGCTCTGATGCATCGTCCGTGTCTGACGCTGTATCTGGCACTGTGCCTGACCCTCGTCCTGCCGCGCGCCCACGCGGCCACCGGCACTCAGCTCGTCTACGCCGCGGGCGAGCACACCACCATCACGGTGCCGATCTACAAGAGCCGCATCGTCGAGCTCGCCGCGCCGGTCGGCCGGGTGTCGATCGGCAATCCCGACATCGCCGATGTGCTGATCATCAACCCCTTCCAGCTGTACGTGCTCGGCAAGGACCTCGGCACCACCAATATTCTCCTGTGGACCCGCCGCGGCGTACTGATCAGCGCCATCTCCGTCACCGTGTCGCATGATCTGTCGGACCTCGAGCACACGCTGGAGCAGATCCTGCCTGGCGAGCACATCGGGGTGGTGAGCGCCCACCGCAACATCATCCTCTACGGCAAGGTCGCGAGCGTCGAGGACATGGACGCGGCGCTGAAAATCGCCAGCAGCTACCTCGAGCAGGCCGCCACCGCCAAGAAGAAAATCATGTTCCGCGCCCAGTCGCAGATGAACACAGGCAATGAACAGCACGTCGGCAAGGTGATCAACCTGCTGCAGGTGGCCGGCCCCCAGGAGGTGATGCTGCAGGTACGGGTCGCCGAGGTGCAGCGCGATGCCGTCAAGCACATGAACCTGCAGTTTCTCGGCACCTTCAACAACGGCGGCAAATGGGTCGGCGGGGCGGTGAACGGCGCGGCCACCTTCCCGCCGGTGCAATGGAACGGCTCGAACCTGAACCTGCCGCTGCTCGGCCATCCCGGCACGAGCGGCATCGTCGGACCGAACCAGACCATCGTCAATCCGGCGGTCCCCAGCATCTCGACGGCCGGCCTGTTCGGCAGCTACCTGAGCGGCGCGTTCGTGGCGAACGCGGTGCTGGATGCCTTCGCGCAGGACGGCCTCGCCACGATTCTCGCCGAGCCGACCCTCACGACCGAATCGGGCCAGGAGGCACAGTTTCTCTCCGGCGGCAGCTTCCCCATCCCGGTGCCGGAGCAGAACGGCACCATCGGCATCCAGTACAAGGACTTTGGCGTGAAGCTCGGCTTCCTGCCGGTGGTGCTCGCCGACGGGCGGATCAACCTCAAGATCAACGTCAGCGTCAGCCAGCTCACCGCCACGAACTCTCTGACCATCAGTCCCATCACCTCCTCCAGCGTGTTTGCGGTGCCGGCGATCACCGAGCGCCGGGCGGTGTCGACGGTGGAGCTCGCCGACGGCCAGACCATCGGCATCGCCGGGCTGACCAACGATGCCATGCAGAGCGCCGCCCGGAAATTTCCGGGGCTCGGAGACATTCCGATCCTCGGACAGCTGTTCCGTAGTCAGGACTTTCAGGACGGGCGCACCGAGCTCGTCATCCTGGTCACCCCGAGGCTCGCCAAACCGCTCGCGCCGGAGCAGGTTCACCTGCCGACCGACAATGTGACGCCCCCCTCGAATCTGGGATTCTTCCTGCTCGGAAAAATGCACGGCACGCCGGCGCCGAGGCCCCCTGCCGCTGCTGCCACGGCACCCAGCCCCGCGCCCGCTGCTGCCACGGCACCCAGCCCCGCGCCCGCTGCTGCCACGGCGCCCAGCCCCGCGCCCGCTGC
>JAKAFQ010000481.1 GCA_021817875.1 Pseudomonadota bacterium | reverse complement strand
CGCGGATCGGCAACTACCACAACACCGGGCACGAGACTGCGGAAGAAGCGATTGCTTGCTACCGGCGCTATGAAGTGCTCGAACACTCTCACCGGCACGAGAACGAGAAAGAACAGCAACAGTGCCGGCTCTGCGGTTCCTGGACTCAGCACCGGGTAACGGTCGGCACATCTCTTTCTCGGGAATATGCCGTCTGCGTACCGTGCGACACTGCGCCGGATGCAGAGGACAAACTGCTCGCACTTCACGCGGAGAAGTAGTATGCATCAGTGGCGACCCATCACGGTCATGGCTCTGATCTGTGCGGCGGTTTTGGCGAGCGCCTACGGCCTTGCGGGACTAACGCATCACATCATCGTGGCAGTCGACAAGTGGGGCGACGCCGCGCCCACCGCGCAGGAGAAGGCGCAGGCGCTCAACGATGCGACCGATGTGAAGGCCGCTGCCGTAAAGAGCGTCGCAACTGTATCGAGTGCAACGACGAATGCGCTGAATGAGATCGCTGGGGCCGCATCCGCTTCCCTGAAGCAGTATGGAGCGGTGGCGCCAGTGGCACAGCAGGCCATCCAGGACACGGCAGCGAACATCAACCGTCCATGTCGCGGTGTTGCCGGTCCCGATGCCTGCGGGACGCTTGCTGAGGCGAATAAGACGATGGTGCGTGCCGGCGACGCCATCGCGACGACGCAACTTGTCGAGCGCGACTCGATTCCGCACGTCGTTGATGCAATGGATGCGCTCAAAGGCGCTGCGATGGGCCTGAATGGAGATGCGGATTCCCTCAACGACATCTTGCGTGATGCTGCGATTAAACGCGGCATCGCCAACGTCGCCAGCATGACGGATTCATGGGCTGGGGTGTCAGTTGACTTTCGCAAGGTCGCCGACAAGACGACGGCGGACTACCTGAAGCCAGTTCCGTGGTACATGAAGCCCATCAAGCGAGGCGGAGAACTGCTTGATATCGGCGCAGCCGCAGCGCGGCATGTGCCGTGAGTCCGCGTCCTCTCTGACGTGGTGGTGGAGGCGGCGGGTCCGTAAGACCGCCCCCAGGTTTGCAGCGCGGGCAGTAGCTCAGTGGAAGCGGGCCTCATCCCGCGAGTAATACAGAGCACTGGGGTGGAATCCCGGCGGTCGCGGACTGGAATATGCCGCCTGCTCCGCTGCAAGGTTACGCACGTCGAGTCTTTCGCAGCGACGATTTCGGACGCGAGTTCAACTCTCGCCGGGTCCACCATGAGGGCCCGCTGGGTTTCGACGGGATCGAGAAGCGTGAGATGCGTGCCGGGCGCTGTGGCCCACGTTACGGGACACGGAAAACGAAACTGCCACTTCCAGTGACAGTCCGAAGTCTCCGAAGGTTATCGCCTTTCCGGCGAAGCCTGCGGCGCTTCCAATGGCGGCCTAACTACCGTCGGGGCCTTCCCGAGCCTGGCAACAGAATCGGGACTCATTCGGAGAGACCATGACTGAAAACCCGCCAGCACTCGCCGCCGCCGATCTTGCGCCGGCCAAGCCAGAGACGCCAGTCCTCACCATCAACGCCCGCGGCGAGATCGTCGGCGACACGTCGCACATCCCGGCCGAGACGCTGGAGCAGTTGCAGAGCCCAGAAGGTCGCGAGCAGTTGCGCACCATGTACCGTCAGCAGCGCGGGACAAGCCGCCGCGTCATCGCACAGCAGACGCACCGGGAGCCGAATCCCGAGCAGCGCGACTTTCGTCACCTATGCCCGCCGGGGATGAGCAGCAAGGAATTTCGCAAAGTGCGGCGCGAGTTCATGCGCAAGCAAACTAAATCCGTTTTGAAGGAGATGCGCCATGCCAACTAACCCCACCCCAATCCCGGTTCGTGTTCCGTCCGGTCCGCAGTCGCTGAACACGCCGGCGATGCCGACGCGCCTCCCCTCCGCTCCGCTGCCGACCACGCCGACAAATCCGGTGCCGGTGCGGAGAAAGTAACCATCGCTCCTGAGCTCAGCTGATAGAGTAGGGGTTTCGTAAACCTCAGGTCGCTGGTTCGATGCCGGCCGGGAGCTCCAAGCGTGGCGGGTGTTGTATACACGGCCTGCCGTTGGGGCGGATTGATGCGGGATATTTCCGCTACGCCCCATCCAAAGTTCAATCACAGCCTCGCTCCGGCGGGGCTTTTTCATTGGGAGGCTCTATGGACTTTCTCAAGTTCGTCCAGTTCACGAAGGTTCAGGAGCAGGCAGACGGTACAGCGATGGTGTATGGCATCGCCACGCTCGAAGAGCCGGACCTCGACGACGAGACTTGCGACTACGAAACCGCCAAAGAGGCGTACCAGAAGTGGAGCGACGCCGCGAAGAGCCGCACCTCCGGTGCCGGGCAGGAATTGTCTCTCGGAAACATCCGCCTGCAGCACGGTCTCGATATTGGCGGCAAAGCCGTCCAGATCGACTATGACGACGACGCTAAGCGCATCATGCTCGGCTCGGTTCCGCTGAATGACGGGATCCTCGAAGACGTGCGGAAGGGCTACTACACCGGCTATTCGCAAGGCGGCTCATACGCCTGGCGCAAGTGCATGGAGTGCGGCAAGAACCTAACGCTGCAACAGGCGAACAACTTCTGCTCGGCATGCAAGAAGACGGTCCCCGTACTCTTCGGCCTGAAGCGCGTCTCCGAGGTCTCCTACGTTGATTCCCCGTGCACAGGAAAGGGCTTTGACTACGTCAAGGCCGATGGCAGTACGCAGTTTGTGAAATTTGCGAAAAGAGGTGAGCGCGTGGAACTTACACAGGAGCAGATTCAGCAGATCGCAGATCGAGTGCGGAAGGGCGAAGCCAAAACCAAGCGCGTCGCCGGCGTTGACCTGAAGGCCGAGTCCTTTGCTTACGTCGGCGACCCGGAGAAGACCGACACCTGGAAGCTGCCCATCGACTTCCCGGGAGATGAAGAGAAGACCAAGCGCCACATCCGCAACGCGCTCGCCCGCTTCAGCCAGACCAAGGGCATTCCCGAGGAAAAGAAGGCTGAGGTCAAGGCCAAGATTGTCGCCGCGGCAAAGAAGCACGGCATCGACGTCGACGACGAAGGCGAGACCAAGGCCACCCGCGAGTTCAAGGCCGCAGTCGAGAAGGCGACTGCTGGCAAGCTCGAAAAGGGGCTCTGGGCTGTCGGGCGCCTTGCCGACGTGCTCCAGACGCTCGCGTGGCTGTACGACGACGCCGTGATCGAACGCGAGATCGAGGGCGACGACTCCGAGGTACCCGACGAACTGAAGGGCGCTCTCGATCACCTGATTGAAATCTTCATCGCCTCGGCTACCGAGGAGGCGAAGGAACTTGCCGCTTCGAAAAAGGCGGACACCACCCAGAAGGGAGGGGACACCATGACCCCTGAAGAGAAGGACGCACTGGAGAAGGCGGCAAAGAAATCGCTCGCTGCGCACTTTGCCAAGAGCGCCGTACACCACGAGAAGCTGGCGAAGGCGCATCACGATGCCGCTGAGTCGCACGAGACCATGTGCGAGGCAGCCAAGGCCGTCAAGGTCGACGGCGGCGAGGGCGGCGAAAAGGAAGGGCACGCCGAGTACTTCAAGGCGGCGGCAAAGCACCACGCCGAGAAGAAGTCCCACCACGAGAAGATGGCCAAGGCGCACGAGGCGCACGCCGAACACCTTCACAAGATGGCCGAGTCCCATGACAAGGAAGAGGCCGAGAAGACCGTGAAGACCGAGCGCGGCGCCGACCCGGCTCCGGTGCAGAAGAAGGACGAGCCCAGCGACTTCATGGCGAAGGCGACCCAGAAGGCGGAAGCCGAGCTGCTGGCCGACCCCGAGTTCATGAAAAAGGTGAAGGCTGCGCGCGAAGACGCGCTGCTCAGCGGCATCGTCGACAAGACGGTCGACGAGGAGGTGCAGAAGCGCCGCGCCGAGACGCTCGCTCCGGAAGGCGTGA
>JAKAFQ010000480.1 GCA_021817875.1 Pseudomonadota bacterium | reverse complement strand
AAATACAAGAACCAAAGACTCTTCCCGGCTGCGCAATCCTTCGCGGTTGCACCGCCCAGCCGCCTGGGCGATCGAGTCCATCCCGGCGAGGGCGCGGTAGACAACAGGGAAGTCCAGGTCCACGCCGGCCTCGACAAGTTGCGTGCTAACGACGCGCAGTTCTCCCGGCCGAGCTAGCCTATCTTTGATTTCCTCGATGACCAGGGAGCGGTGTTCGCCGCACATCAGGGCCGAGAGGTGAACCGTCCCTTCAGGCATGAGGCCTGTCAACTCGCGAGCATCGCTTCTGCGATTCACGATGCACAGGACCTTCTCATGCTTCAGCAGGAGGGCCCTCAGCTCCTCCCACCCCAGAGGTTTCTCGATATCGGCTGGCAGTTCGACGTGTACGCGCCGCATCGACGCATGCAGTGTCTCGGGCTCTTCGATGATGTCACGGATCCCCGGAAGGCCCTTGAAGTGCCAGCCGAAGCCACCCCGCTCGGCCAGCGCCGGTTGTGTGGCCGTCGAGAGGAGGCACGTCACCCCGTAATTGGCCGCCAGGTCCTCGATGGCGCGCAGGATAGGTTCCAGGAGATCGGGTGGGAGAAGTTGCGCCTCATCGAGTATGACCACGCTGTTGACGATGTTGTGAAGTTTTCGCGCGCCGCTCGGCCTCGCCGTGTAGAGGGATTCAAAGAATTGCACGCTGGTAGTCACGATGATCGGAGCGTCCCAGTTCTCCGAGGCAAGGCGATTGGCGTTGGTCTCCGCATCCGGATCGAGATTGCTGTGGTGCTCCACCACAGCCTCGCCGAATATCCCGCGGAACACCTCGGCGGTCTGCTCAATGATGCTCGTGTAGGGAATGACGTAGATGATGCGCTCATGCCCGCGGAGTCCGGCATGCTCCAGGGCAAATGCCATGCTTGAAAGCGTCTTGCCACCCCCCGTTGGGACGTTCAGCGAGAAGAGGCCCGGTGCCAGACTGGCCTTGGCTCTGCACGCCTGCAGCACCTGGTTTCGAATGGCATTCACCGCGGACTCGCCGCGAGCGGTCTTGGCACCTTTCGCTTCCATAAAGCGGTCGAAGAAGGGCTTAAGCTTGTCGAGGGTGGGAAGGGCGCCTCTGTGGGCCCGTGGCCCTGGATGAAAGTGGGCTTCCGTATCGAGGAAATCTGCGTCAGTCAAACAGGAGAACAGCATCCGAATCCACAGGTGAGGCGACCCTCCGCGCGGCTTGCTGGTTGGATGGCACTCTTCCAGGATCTCCACAGGGAGGCTGTCCTCTGCGATCTGTTTGTAAAGGTCCTCACGAGCCAGGCGAGTGCTGAGGTTACTGCCACCAACCTCCCCAGGGAACCAGTCGGGCAGACCCGCGTGGTGACCTGCAATGAGGTAGGCAAGGACTCTGCCCCGAAGGCCGTTGCGGTGAACGGCATGAATGGCGCCAGCCGTCGAGTGGTCGATCCTCTGGTTGCCTTCGAGGTGGGCGTCACCGCTTGCGGTCTCCTGAGCCCTGAGGTAGGCCTGGAATGCACGACTGCTCTTGCCGAGGTCATGCCAGAGGCCGGCACAGTAGGCCCACTCCCCTCCGCCGAACGACTCGGCGAACTGGCGGGCAAGACCTGCCACCGACTTAAGGTGTTTGTGGAGATTGTGCCAATCACCGTTGTCGTTTCGGGAATGGGCAAAAGGACCGAGGTCCGGGTCACGCTTGGGCCAAGCTCCGCGGCCACCCGCCCTAGACATGAGTCATCTCTCGCATCGTGTTGGTTCCCGACCGCCACCGCGAAACCATTTCGATTGATCGATCATGGACCCGCGATCGCGGCACCTTCCCCTCTGATCCCCCGACATTCAACAAATTAGTGTAAGGCGCACACTGTCCAAAGTCACCTGTGCTTTCCATCATGATTCTCAATCTTCGCTGCGATGCCGCGGACGGACATCCGCTGCCGGAGCCCCGAAGAGGCATCCAGGACCACGAGGAACTGGCAGACCTTGCTCTCTTCCTGTTCAACTCTCCCCCATCCCCTTGTCGTAGACCACGGGCGCCGATACCGGCTCGCCTGGGGCGAACCAAGCGTGGAGTTCGAGAATGAGCTGGAGCGCCTGCCGCCACGGCAGGTCGACGCTGCAGGCCAGGACGCTCACCTCCGGCTCGAGTCCCTCGCCTAGCATGAAGTCGATCATCTGCGCCGGCACGTTTGTGATGCGACCGAGGTCGCGGCCCGAGCGCGTGAGCACCTGGAACGCCGGCTGGCGCCCGGGCGGCTGCTCGACCCGGCGCAGCAGCACCGGCTCGTCCGACAGCAGGCTGCGCAGCAGCCACGACGGGATCGGAGCGGCTAGCGGCTCCGGATCGATGAAAGCGAGGACGACACCGCTCGACGTCCAGTGGGGCCGCGCCTGCCCATGGGCGCGCACCCAGGCGAACCACGCTCGATCCGGAGGATCGCAGGATTCGCGCCGGGAGGTAGGGCAATCGGCGGCGAGGTCCATGCTACGAACATAGGACCCCTGGCGGCACGATACGTGCCGCGAGGCCCGAGATGTGGCCGCGGCGGACTCACGCGCGTTGCCACGACGTGCGACGGCTGTGCCGGCGACGCAGAGGCGGCCGTTGCGAGGACGTTCTGGATTGCGTCGCCCGCTGTGCGGGCTCGCAATAGACCTGCGTGGCGTCACGCAACGGCTCAACGTGCAGGCGCACCCCACACGACCGCCTCGCCTCTCGGCGGCGTCAGACGACGAACGCTTCCGCTGCAGCGCTCAGTTCGTCTTTGCGCTGAACTTCAAATGGGTGAGCGACGCCGTTCGGCTGCCGTTCAGCTCGTTCAGCGTCGGGCACTCGGCGGTGCCCTCGACCTCGGTCGCCGACACCTTCGCCAGCACGACGTCGCACACGCTCTTGCCCTTCTCGTACGAGAAGATCGCGCCACCCTTCCACACGCCGATCCCGTTGCCGAACGGCGCGTTGAGGTCAACCTTGCCTAGCCCCTGCACCATGAGGTTGATGCTCAGGTGGTCCGAGCCGGGATTGCCGTCCTTGCTGAAGTTGAGCCCGATCGCCGTGTAGCCGTAGGACTGGTTGAACGTGCCGCCCACCTTGCCGTACGTGACCGCGGCGCCGTTGAAGGTGAACGTCGCGGTGCCGGACTTGGCCGGTGTCCCGGGCGGGCCGGGCTGCGCCGACGCCGCGACCGCCAGCGCCATCACGAGGAGCAAGGTCACGAGGTGAACCGTCCGATGTTTCATGAGCTGGCCTCCTTCGAACCGAGAGCGTTGCGTTGAGAAACGGGTGATCGTAGCGTGCTCGCGACGAGCACGCAAGCCGGCTGCGATGTCGCGGTGCGCCACGAGCGCGCCCCACGCATCTCGTCATCACGAGGCCGCGCAGCGGCCGGCGCGATCCCGCAGGCCGAGGAGCGCGGCACCCCGAGGTTCGTCGCGCCCTGCCGAGGTCCTGCGAGATTGCTCCGCTCCCCGGCTGCGCCGGGCGTTTCGCAATCCTCATGAGCCCGGGCTCACCCCGGACCATGAAAGTCTGATCTCGAGAGAGCGGGCCCCGCGTCCGGGAGACTTTCTGAACAATGACGACTTTCAGCGCGGCGTCGAGGGCGGGGCGGCGGCGTAGCGGGCGGCGGCGGCGGAATGCTGTTGCGCGATCCGCTGCCGCAGGTCGGCCGGAGCGAGGACCTCGCACGCGGCGCCCCAGCCGAGGATCCACGGCTCCAGCTCGAGCGTCGAGGCGACCGCGAAGCGCACCTCGATGCCGCCGTCCGGCCGCCGCTCGACGCGCTGGCTCGGGTGCCAGCGCGCCTCGGTCACCTGGCGCGCGGCCGCCGCGTCGAAGCGCAGGCGGACCTCGGCGACGTCGCCGTCGGAGAGCCACACCTCCCACGCCTGGTCGAGGCGCGCGAGCAGCTCGTCGTGCGGCGGT
>JAKAFQ010000479.1 GCA_021817875.1 Pseudomonadota bacterium | reverse complement strand
TTCCGATCTGATCCGATCGATCTGGCGGTCCTGAGCGGCCTGCGGGACCAGGGGACGCTGGCCCACTATCGGTTGGGGCGTTTCATGCCGTTTGATCCGGTGCACAAGCGTACCGAGGCGGTGGTGACCGGATCGGATGGCAAGGAGTTCAAGGTCACCAAGGGCGCGCCTCAGGTCATCAGCGCGCTCGATCCGGGCTTCTCAGAGGTGCAGGGCGCGGTGGACCGGGCCGTGACACAGTTCGCGGCACGGGGCTTTCGCTCGCTTGGGGTGGCGCGTACTGCGCAAGACGGCACCTGGCGCTTTCTCGGGGTCATTCCGCTCTACGACCCGCTGCGAGAGGACTCCAAGTCCACCATCGAAGCCGCCGAGAAGCTCGGTCTGCAGGTGAAGATGGTGACGGGAGACCAGCTCGCCATCGCCAAAGAGATCGCCCATCAGCTCGATCTCGGTCCGAACATCGTCAATGCGAGCGTCTTCGGCGAGGTCCGCGAACACGAAAGCGGCCAGCTTGCGGATGCCATCGAGCGGGCTGATGGCTTTGCGCAGGTCTTCCCCGAGCACAAGTATCTCATCGTCGACGTCCTGCAACAGCGCGGCCACATCGTCGGGATGACCGGTGACGGGGTGAACGACGCGCCGGCCCTGAAGAAGGCCGACGCCGGCATCGCCGTCTCGGGCGCCACGGATGCAGCCCGCTCGGCCGCGAGCATTGCGCTGTTGAGTCCCGGTCTGTCGGTCATCGTGGATGCGATCCGCGAGGCACGGCGGATCTTCGAGCGTATGTTGAGCTATGCGGTGTACCGCATCGCGGAGACCGTCGCATTGCTCGGGTTTCTCACGATCACGATCGTCGCATTCCATGTCTACCCGGTGAGTGCGATCATGATCGTATTCCTGGCAATCCTGAACGACGGCTCGATTCTCTCGATCGCCTACGACAACACCCGTTCGGCGCCGACGCCGCTGCGCTGGCAGATGCGCTCGGTGATGGGTATGTCGGGCGCGCTAGGAGGGTTTGCCATCCTTCGTTCGCTCGGCATTTACGCCATCGCCGCCTCGCTTCTCGGCATGGGCAGCGGCGCGGTGATGACGATGATCTATCTGAATCTCTCCGTCGGCGGAATCTTCACCCTGTACTCGGCGCGCACCCGTGGAGCGTTCTGGACGGTGGCTCCTGGCCGTGCGCTCTTCGTTGTGACGCTGGCGGCGCAGTTGATCGCGACGCTCATCTCGGTGTACGGATTGCTGGTGACGCCGATCGGCTGGGCCCGGGCGGGCCTGGTCTGGGGATATTGCGCCCTCCTGTTCCTGATCCAGGATGCCGTCAAGCTCGGCGCCGCGCGAATATTCCGCGACGAGCATTCCGGGTACTTCGGCCGGCACGCGCGCAGCGCGGGTTCCATGGCAGACCGGGACGCATGAAAGGAGCGTGGTCCGTGCGTCTTGCTGTCAGCGAGTCGCCAGCAAAAGCTTGCCGGAAACGCCGCGCTGCTCGAGCCGCGCATGCATCTGCCGGACATCTGCCATGGGATAAATCGCCACGATCGGCACGGCGAGACGCCCACGGGTGATCGCCTCGACGACGACATCGAGGCCCTTGCGCCACAGTTCGGGATAAGCGAGCACATGCGCGGCGTGAAATCGGGTGAAGGTGAGCGATCTGGGCAGCAGGCGCTCGCGGATGTTCCGAAACGGCATTCCTTCGGCCTCGCCTATGTTGATGACGTGTCCGAGGTGACGCACACAATCGAAGGTTCGGTCGAGCGTCGCACCGCCCAGCGAGTCGATGGCCAGATCCACGCCGCGGCCTTCGGTCAGCGCCATGACCTGCTCGACGAAGTCCTCCGTGCGCCGGTCCACCACATGGCTGGCGCCATATTCCACGGCCTTGGCGGCTTTGCCGCCGCTGCCGACGGTCCCGATGATGCGTGCACCGGCCAGCACGCCGAGTTGCGTCACGTACAGGCCGACCCCCCCGCCTATGGCGTGCACAAGCACGGTGTCGCCCGCCTGCAGCGCATAGACGGTATGCAGCATGTGATAGGTCGTCAGGGCTTGAATCTGGAACGCAGCCGCGACATCGAGCTGCATCGTGTCGGGAACGCGCCAGAGGCCGGCCGGATCGGCCACGCAGAATTCGGCGTATCCGCCCTGCGGGACCAGGCCCGCGACGCGCTCGCCGATCGCCATCCCGTGCACCGAGGCGCCGACTGCCGCCACGGTGCCGGAGATCTCGAACCCCGGCACGATCGGATATTGAATCGGATGCGGATAGTTGCCGCGACGCACCTGGGTGTCTGCCCAATTGCAGCCGCAATATTCCACGCGGACGAGCAGCTGGTTTTCGCCGCAGTCCGGGACGGGCGACTCAAGCACTTCGAGTGCATCGACGTCTCCCGGCTTTCGGATGATCACGTTCTTCATCTGGCTGTCTCCACGGCGTTGCGACGTCTCGAACGACGCTCACTGTCCTGCGCTGGAACCCATTGAGACGGCGCGCGCGCCGCGGGCCGCGGCCGGCCGGGTCCCGTTCAGCTGTCCGTCGGTATGTGCATGAGGAGAATTCCGCTGCGGTGGACCTGCAGGGAGCAGTCAGGCGGTACAACGGTAGTCGTATCGAGCTGCAACACCACCGCCGGACCGGGGATCCTGCAGCCGTCTTCGAGCGCGTCGCGGCGGTAGAACGGTACCGACAGCTGCTGCAGCTTGCCGTTCACCCGAAAGACGCAAGCCTGTTGCTTCACGAGCGCCGTGCCGGAGTCTGCGGCGGCGCGGTTCGTGACCCGGGCGATCTTCGGCATCGGTCCGATCGCCTCGACACAGAGATTGACCACTTCCACCGGGTGAGCGGGGAAATTGTGCCCGTACTCCTCGCGATGTCGCTGGTGGAATTCAGCCAGGAGCTTCTCGAGCGCGGTGCGCGAAATGTCCGCAGCCGGCAGGCGCACACGCAGCTCATAACCCTGGCCGCTGTAACGCATGTCGCACGCGTAGCTGCAGCGGGCGGTACTGCGATCGAGGCCGTCCCGGCTCAACTGTTCGAGAAGCTCTGCGCGCATCTGCTGGAAGTCCCGCTGCAACGACTCGGGCTGCAGCGCATGGAATGGCTGCAGGGTAGAGCGGATCAGCTCGTACTTCAGATCCGAAATGAGCAGCCCCAGGGCGGAGTTGATTCCGGGATATTCCGGCACGATGACCTCGGAGATCCCGAGCAGCCGGGCGATCTCCGCGCCGTGAAGCGGGCCGGCACCGCCCGCCACGATGAGCGAGTACTTGCGGGGATCGATGCCGCGCTGAATGGTGCGCATCCGGATGGCGTTGGCCATGTTGGCATTCACGACGTCGAGGATGCCTGCCGCGGTCTCCAGCCGGGACAATCCGATCCGGCCGGCAAGCTCGTCCACCACGGCAGTGGCGGCTTCGCAGTCGAGCCTCATGGCACCGCCGAGAAAGTTGGCCGGGTCCAGTCTGCCGAGCACCAGATTCGCGTCCGTGACGGTCGGTTGAAGGCCGCCGTGGCCGTAGGCGGCCGGACCGGGTATGGCTCCGGCGCTGAGCGGTCCGACGGTGAACGTGCCGCTCTCGGAGAGCCGGGCGATCGAGCCGCCGCCGGCACCGATCGTATGCAGCTCGAGCATCGGTGCGACGATCGGAAAGCCGGCGACGAAGGTGTCGCGTGCGGAGGCTTCGCGGAACTCTCCGGCGGTGATGACGCCGATGTCCGCGCTCGTGCCGCCGATGTCCAGCCCGATGATGTTATCGCGTCCGACCTGCCGGCCGCACCAGGCGGCCCCGAGAAGGCCTCCGGCAAGACCTGACATGAGGGTCTTGACGGGGGCGATCGCCACGGTGTCGGCGGTGGCCACACCGCCGTTCGAGCACATGATGTGCAGCTCGGCGCCGATGCCCATGGCGCGCAGTTCGGC
>JAKAFQ010000478.1 GCA_021817875.1 Pseudomonadota bacterium | reverse complement strand
GATAACGCTTACAGACATAGTGAGCCAAGCTCGCCTTCGGTGATGAAGGACTCCCCGCACGATTCTCCGGGGTGGTGCCGTCGATGGATCGGTGTACTCGAGCGCCGTTGTAATAGGCGCGAAATCCTTCGAGCTTGCGGTGAAGGTCGATCGAATTCCAGAAGAACGTGTGGTCCAGGTATTCGCGCCGGATCGTCCCTATCACCCGCTCCACGAATGGGTGCGACGTTGGGGCATACGGTACCGATTTGATTTCCTCAACCTCGAGGATTCGTAAGTTCGCGAGCCATCGGTGAAAGCGGAACAGCGGATCATGATCCGTACTGATCCGAACCGGCGGTGCATGGCCGGCTATGGCCCGATTGAACATGCGGCACACAGTCGGACCGTCGATGGTTTCGCCGCCGATGCCGAATCCGACGATGCGGCGGGTGAACACGTCGATGACCACGAGGACCCAATGACTGCGCAGCAGTATCGACTCGCAACGAAACAGATCCACGCTCCAGAGGCTGTCCTTGGTCTGTGCGAGGAAGGTGAGCCAGGAAGGGCCCGAGGCGCCCGGAATATTCGACCCGTAACGCTTTGCGAGGACTCTGCGCACGACGTCCTTATCGATCTGCACGGCGAATGCATGCGAGATCTGCTCGGCAATGCGTTGATTGCCGAACCTGGGATTACGGAGCTTCATCTCAAGGATGGCTGCGACGATTTCCTCTGCCGGGCCTTTGGGGCCTGGCTTGCGCCGGGTCCCGGCGGAGGAGAACAGGCGCCGATACTTTCGATCGATCAGCGCCTTATGGAATCGTAACAGTGTCGCCGGTTTGAGAATTGCGGCGAGCTTCGCAACTCGTCGGGGACGCACCAATAACGTCATCAAACCGAGCGCGAATCGATCGACCGTGGTCAGGGGCGGGGCACGTCGACGAGAACGGCGGCTGACGATCAGTTGGTGTTTCAGCAACAGAGATTCGGCGATGACGGAACGGGCGCCGCCGGGGCGGGCAAGCTTGGCCAGAGTGACGAACAGATGCACTACGAGAAGAAGCAAGTCACGCATCGTCGAGGCAGGCTACCAGGGATGCCGGGCAGCACAAGACTGCCGGTATCCGGCTGTCTCACGCTATGATCGCCGAATTCGCACCCCACAGGCGCTCGACTCGACGATACATCAACGTGGTTTGCAAATGGTCGATCCCCCAATTTCCCTCAGCGGCGGGGCGCGTCGCCAGGAACGGCCGCGGAAAGTCAGCCATAGATTCCGCAATTTGACGAAAGACTGCCGGTATCCAGAGCCTCACGCTATGATCGTGGAAAACGCACCCCAGGGACTTGGCCGCGTGCCGCCTGCGCCGGTATCGGTCGATTGGAGCCGCGAGCGCACTGGAGAGTCCGAATGATAGGCAAACCAAGCGCTGCTTTGTTGCTTCTGGTGTTTTCAGCCGCATCCGCGCAGGCGCATGCCTTTGAAAGCCCCTCGCCCCCGCGGTACACCTTCGCGGTTGTGCGCGAGCGCATTCCCATGCGCGACGGCATCACGCTTGCGGTGACGCTCTACATGCCGCGGGGGGGGGCACGCGGCACGCATTTTCCTGCGCTGCTCAATTATCTGCCTTATCGGAAGGACGACGACGAGGCCCAGAGCCAGTACGGGATGTTCAGCTACTTCGCGCGTCGTGGGTTCGTGGGCGCCGCAGTCGACATTCGCGGCTTCGGTGCCAGCAGCGGGGCGCCGCCCGACCGCGAATACTCTGCCGAAGAGCGCCACGACGGTGAGCAAGTCATCGCGTGGCTGGCGCGGCAGCCATGGTCGAATGGCAAGGTGGGCATGCTCGGGATCTCCTGGGGCGGCTTCAATTCCATCCAGATGGCGATGCGCAATCCCCCGGCGCTAAAGGCGATTCTGGCGGTGGCGGCGACTGAAAGGCTGTACCGCGAGGACGTTCACTACATCGACGGAATCGTGCACATCGATGAGTTCGAACTGACCATGGATCTCGGCCAGGGCCGCAGCGGGGCGCCGGATTATTCGCTGGCCCCCGATATCATCGCGCCCCGCATGAATTCCAAGCCCTGGTCGTTGACTTACCTCGAACACCAGCGTGATGGCGCATTCTGGCACCGACCCGAGCGGCCGCTGTCCTCCATTCACGTGCCTTGCTTCCTGATCGGTGGCCTGCACGACGGCTATCGCGACAGCATTCCCCGCATGCTCGAGCGGGTGCATGCTCCGGTCAAGGCATGGATTGGCCCCTGGAACCATGGCTGGCCGAGCGATAGCGACTACGGGCCGTTATACGACTGGCGCAGCCAGGCGGTCCGATGGTTCGATTACTGGCTGAAGGGGCGGAACACGGGCGTTATGGCCGACCCCAGGCTGATGATCTATCTGCAGCACGGATACCCGCCGGGTCCGCAGGATCAAACCATACCGGGCGTATGGCGCGCCTATGATCATTGGCCGCCTCGCGGTACACGCCGGGAGCGGTTGTATCTGCAGCCCGATCATGCACTGCGGGGCGCCGCTTCCAAATCGGGTCGGGACGAACTTCGGTATGTGCCATCGGCCGGCGCGGAAGCCGGTATTTTCTGGTGGGGCGATCTGCAGCCGGACATGCGCCCGTTCGATGCCTACAGTCTGGTCTACGATACCCGGCCGTTGTCCAGCGACACGGCGATCATGGGCCTGCCGCGCGTGACCCTCTACGCGGCGGCCGACGCGCCGCTCGCGGATTGGGTCGCTCGAGTAGAGGACGTGGGCCCCGACGGCCGAGTCACGCTCGTGACGGGCGCCGCCTTGAACGGTGCGCAGCGTAAGTCGCGGGCGCACCCCAAGTCGCTGAAGCCCGGGAAGCTGTACCGGTTGTCTTTCGATCTGCACCTCGCGTCATACGTGTTTCCCAAGGGGCACCGCATCCGCCTCGCGATCTCGAATGCCATGTGGCCGACGCTCTGGCCGACCCCTTATGCCATGGATACGACGGTGAAGCTTGGTGGACAGCGCGCCTCCTGGCTCGATCTTCCTCGAGTGCCACTCACCGGAAACGCGCCGCCGAAATCGCTGCTTCTACCGCCGACTCCAGTCGAGCGGCCGGCCGACATCAGCGGTGGCGGATTCGACTGGCCGGGCTCGTACCAGGTCATGCGTAATGAGAATGGACAAGCCCGCGTCCGCTGGCAAGGCGGGTACTCGGTCCACTATCCGTGGGGTACCTTCCATGACGCCGAGAAATTGACCTATACCATCGACGATGCGCACCCGGCGGATGCCCGTGATGTCGGTGACATCACCAATATCCAGCACGTCGGCGCCCATACCCTGGAATGGCATGGTCATCTTTCGGTGCGCAGTGACCTGCATGATTTCTTTTACCGCTACACGCGAACGCTCCTCGAGGATGGCAAGGTCGTCATCAGCCGGACGTGGAAGAAGACTATTCCGCGTGACCATCAGTAGAAGGGATTCGCTGCCATGTTGAGAAGACGCCATTCCACAGCCACCAAAGCTCGCTGTCGAGACGACGCCTGAAACAGAGACATCGAGGAGCCATCCAAGACGCCGTGCAAGGCCCTCCGGTTCCGCTCCAACCCAAAGAGTTCGTGGACCAAACAGTACTGGATACGGTTCGGCGTCTCACCACTGGGAAAAAACCTTTAATCCCTCGTATGATCGGCGGCGCATTCGAATGACGTCTCCCGCAGGACGGACGGTCGAGTCTCCAGTATGGGTTGGCCGGACATCGACGGCTACGATACCGGCGGATAGCAGACCCGAGAGCAAGCGCTCGGTCGCATTGGACAGCGCGCAATTGATTCAGTCGCGCGTGGTCGTATTAGCCGGGAGTTCTCAGCCAAATCTTTGAGTTGAGATTGCGCGGAGCCGGAGATTTTCAGGCTTTGTGCGAATTTGTGCGGCCGAGAGGTGTGCATAGT
>JAKAFQ010000026.1 GCA_021817875.1 Pseudomonadota bacterium | reverse complement strand
CGCGAAATAGGTGGAGAGCGCCTGCTGATCGTGACGCAGGAAGTTGATGGTGAAATCCGTCATCACATCCAGCCGTTGCGCCAGCTTGGTGCGCTTGCCGGGGCAGAACAGCGCCAGCATCGGGTCGAGTGACAACGAGCTGACCGCATTCACCGTCATCGCGTGCACCTCCTCGCCCGTCCGGCCAACGATGACGGCAACGCCGGTGGTGAGCAGGCCCATGATGTCGCGGAACCGACGCGGGTCGGGCGGGGAGGCGTCCATGCGCGTCAGGCGCCGCCGGCGGCCCCGAAGGCCTCGTCGCGGTTGTGCTTCACGAAGCTCATCACCTTGTCCGCGTACTCCTTGATCTGCGCGTTGTGCCCGGTGACCAGCGCGCCGGCCATGCGTACCGGGTCGCCGAAGAAGAAACGCTCGTAGAGCACCTGGCGGGAGGCGAACGCCGAGAGCGCCGCGTCCCACGCCAGCCGGAAAAGCGGGATGCGGTCGAACGCTTCCGCTCGCGCCGCCTGGTAGTACTTGCTGATCTCACCGGCGAGCGGCCCCTTGAGATCGGCCTCGGTGGGCATGGCCACGAGGCCGCTGGCGCCGATCTGCTGAATGATCTCCACCATGCGCGGGTACAGGCGCGGGAAGAGATTTCGAGCCGCATCGAGCGGATTCCACGCCGGGCGCATCACACCCCACTCATCGAGTTCCGCGTCCGCCTCGGCGGCGCGCAGGAAGGCCTTCATCGTCTCGGCGGTCACCCACAGCTCGGCGAGTTTCTCATGAATATGCTGGAAGACCTCGGCACCGATGGTGTTGACCAGGAGCGAGGCCAGCCCGAGCAGGAACTCGCTCTTGGCGATGTTCTTGACCACCACCTGGTGCGTCATATGGACCACGGCTCCGGTGCGCGCGTATGCCTCGTTGCAGCGCTTGACATCCCGGTACAGCAGCATCCGTTCCCAAGGGACGAATACATCGTCGAAGACCACCACGGCATCCATCTCATCGAAGCGCGAGCCGAGCGGGTGATCGAAATGCGATCGGCCGTAATCGACGCTTTCGCGGCAGATGAACCGCAGCCCGGGTGTGTCATTGGGGATGCAGAATCCGAAGGCGTACGGCGCGTCGTCCTCGGGACTTCTGAGCAGGGTGGAGGGAAACACCATGATCTCGTCGGAGATCGGCAGCGTGGCCAGCATGCGGCATCCGCGGATGACCAGACCGGCGTCGGTTTCTTCCTTGATGCGCGCGGCCAGGAAGGGGTCCGACTGTTTCGCCATGCTCAGCGCGCGGTTGGTCTGCGGGTGGATCAGCGTGTGCGTCAGGCACAGATCGTTCTCGCGCAGGTACTCGTAACAGCGCACGGCATTCTCGCCGAAGCGCGCGCCGGCCTCGGCCAGGAAGGGCGCGCCGGCGGCGTAGCCGGTCATGGCGCGGTTGAGGTAGTCCGGCACCCGACCCATCATCCCGAAGGTGTGATCCTCCCAGACCCTCATCGCCCGGCTGACGCTCTCGAGCTCTGCACGGGTCCTGGGCATCATGAAGGAGCGGGCCACCTTCTGGCCGCTGGTCGGCGAGTCGTACAGGGTGATGTCCGGCTGCTCCCATTGCAGATCGTAAAGCCGGGCCAACGTGTGCACCCCGCCCTTGAGCTCAGGGTGCGTCGTGACGTCCTTCACCTGTTCGCCCCGATACCAAATGGTGGGCGGCCGCTCGCGCAGCCGCTCGAGCACCTGATGCCCTTTTCTGGCCCCTTGGCCCCGTGTGTCGATCATGTGCGTCTGTCTCCGGATGGATGTGGTCGCCGCGTGCGGCACTTACGAATTGATTAACTCGTTAACTGTATCGTAATATCTTGCATTGATATTCGTCAAGTCTTACTTTCTCGCCATGGTTCGCAAGCGCAGGCCACAGCAGGGCATCCAGTCGATCGAGGTGGGCGGCACGCTGCTCTCGGCGTTGGCTCAGGGCAGACGGCCGCAGATGCTGCGGGACCTGGCCAGGCAGGCCGACATGCCCGCCGCCAAGGCCCACCGGTATCTGGTGAGTTTCGCGAGACTCGGGCTGGTCGAACAGCAGCCGGAAACCGGCCTGTATGACCTGGGGCCTTTCGCGCTACAGCTCGGATTGAGCGCGCTGGCGCGCCTCGATCCGGTTACGCTGGCCGCCGCGATGCTGCCGGAGCTGTCGCGGGAGATTGGCCAGACCGTGGCGCTCGCCGTGTGGGCCAACCAGGGACCGACCATCGTGCGCTGGCTGGGCGCCGACACTCCGGTGGCGGCGAGTCTTCGGGTCGGCTCGGTCATGCCGCTGACCCGATCGGCCACCGGGGGAGCGTATCTCGCCTTTCTGCCGCGGGAGACGACTCAATCGGCAGTCAGGAAGGAACTGGCCGACAACCAGCGCAGGGGCCTCGAACCCACCACCCAGGCGGCCGTCGAGGCGTTCATCGAGCAGACCCGCCGTCAGGGCTTCTCGCACACCATCGACTTCATTCCCGGCATCGGCGGCATGGGCGCGCCGGTGCGCGATCACACCGGTTCCATGGCGCTCGCGCTCGTGGCGCTCGGTTACAGCAAGCCCTTCGAGGCCGACTTCAGCCACATTTCCGCGGCGGTCATGCGCAGCGCGACGCGGCTGTCCGAGCGCTTCGGAGCGAAGCCGGTCTGCAGTTGAGGCCGCGCAGCCCCGGCGCCAGCTTGCGCTCGGAGCAGGTTGCAGGGCTCAAACCGCGGCGCCGGTCTGCCCTCCGGTTGAGCGCCGCAACTGCTGCGCGATCGCTCCAAACACGGTACGGTCCTGACGATCGAACATCTCGAGCCTCACCGTATCACCGAATCTCAGATACGGCGTTCGCGCCGAGCCCTCGGCGAGCTGTTCGCGGGCTCGCAGCTCGGCGATGCAGCCGCAGCCGTGGCTGCGATCCGCATTGGCGAGCGCCCCGGCACCGATGATGGTGCCCGCGGACAACGAGCGGGTGCGGCTCGCGTGGGCAATGAGCTGCGGATAATCGAAGAGTACATCGGTCCCCGGGTCGAGTGAGCCGATCAGCTCGCCGCGGATGTGGCACAGATACCGGCCGCTCAGCAGATGACCGTTCCAGAGCGGCCCGAGCTCATCGGGCGTGACCACGAACGGTCCCATGGAGCTCGCGCTCTTGCCCTGCAGGAAACCGAAGCCACGCGCGAGTTCCGCGGGAATCAGCCCGCGCAGGGACACGTCGTTGAGCAGACCGAAGAGCCGTATATAGCCGCCCGCGGCATCCAGCGGGACGGCCTGCGGAACATCGGCCGTGATGATGACGATCTCGGCCTCGATATCCACCCCGAACGCCTCGTCTTCGGTCAGATCGATCGGCTCGGTGGGTCCGATGAACCGGTCTGAAAGCCCCTGGTACATGAGCGGCTTCTCGTAAAAATCCGCCGGCAGCTGCGCGCCGCGCGCCTGGCGAATGACCGACATGTGGTGCGGGTAGGCGCTGCCGTCGAGAAACTGCATTGCCCTGGGCAATGGAGCGGCCAACGCAGCGACATCGATGGTGAACGCCTCGGCGCACCGGCCTGCTTCCAGGCGTGCGGCGAGCTCGGCCGCCCTGGGCTGCAGCCGATCCCAGTCATCGAGCAGCCTCTGCAGAGTCGGGGCCACCGCGGTTGCGCGCACTGCCCGCTCGCGCGCCCGATCCACCACCAGCAGGGTGCCGTCCCTTCCTCCTTCGCGTAAGGTCGCAAAGATCACGTGTCCTCCTCGGCTTCAGGTATGTTTGGGACGGACATAGCCGCGCTGCGCACCGAAGATCCTCTGCCGCTGCGACCAGTCGTGAGTCTGCTCCCACACCGCCAGGGCTTCGGGCGCCTCCTTCTCGAATTCACTCTCCCTGTCAGGTGGCGAGAGTCGCGTGGTCAGTTCCAGGCGATGACCGGACGGATCGAAGAAATAGATCGACAGAATGAAATCATCGTGATTGGTGGGGCCGATCACCTCGACCCCTTTGCTCTGCAGATCCCGCTTCGCCTCGTGCAGCGCTTCGACGCTCTCCACCTCGAACGCGAAATGCTGAATCCAGTCCGGCATTTCCATGTCCCGCATGTTGCCGCGATCGCGTGGTGCCTCGAAGAACGCGATATGACTGCCGTCTTCCATCTGAAGGAAGACGTGGATGTGCGGACTGTATACACCGGTCGAGGGCACGTGATCCTCTCCCATCACGTGGGAGAATTTCAGTCCCAGCATTTTCGTGTAGAACTCGACCGTCTCGCGGGCGTCTCTGCAGCGGTATGCGGCATGATGCAGCTTCTTACACAGCACGGGTGCACTCCTCCGGCCCCTGCCGTGCGCACGATCCGGCGGTACGCGCCGCCGTCCGTCGCAGCCGGGCCGTTCAATGGGCTACGGTAACCGCAGCATCCATGCTGCGCAGCACACTATACCCTCTGGCGTGTCGGGCATGGCCGCGTCTGCGCGCCGTGGCGCTGCGTTGACATCCCGAACGGCCCCATGATACATGTCGTGACCAGCGGGGGTCAGCGCGCCGGTCGCGCCTGCGGGGTCTGATCCCGCCCGGTGTCCTTGCCCAGCTCAACCGTCGGCTGCACCGAAAGCGCGTGTTGCCGCCCGAGCGGCCAGCGGGCCGCATGGAGCCATTCCTGATGGACACGCCGCAGGCCGACTGGCCGCAGATTGGAGACATCATCCCCGATCATGATGGCGGGCGGCCGGAGAATACCGCCGCGCTCGCGGGTATGCGTGTCAGCTTCGAGTTCGAGGAGCCGGCGCGCGTCGAGTTCGGTGACCGGTGTGCCGTCTGGAGCGAAAGCGGCTGCTCGCTGCAGTTGCAGTACGAGGCGTTCCCCCTCGGCGGGCAGATGTTCTTCGTTGACGCGATGCCCGCCGAGCCCGAGCGGCGCAGCGTGGTGCTGGTGCTGGATCTGGCGGCGCAGCGGGTGCTGGTGGTGGAGAGCCTGTTTCCCGCGCCGCAGCAGGCGCAGACCGCCGTGCTGTCACGTCTTGCGAAAACCGGCAGCCAGAGCGCCGTGCAGATGCGCTACCGCCAGGGCGGCATCGGGCGGGGTGGCGCACCGGCCTTTGCGCGCACCGCTGCGCTCGCAGGCAGTCATTTGCGCTACCGCTACAGTCGCACTCACGAATACGACCACATCTACCACAGCGGGAAGTATTACAGCTGGTTCTGCCGCAAGGGCCCCGATCAGGGGCTGGGAGACTTCGAGGAATGCGATGTCTTCGAGCTGCGCGAGCAACTGTATCTGGTGGCGTGGCGCGAGAAATTGCTGCCCTGCGTCGGGATCATGGTGGAGGATCACGGCACCATGCGCTCGGTGGGGAAAATCTGTGGCGCCGACGCCTATACCGGCAGCATCGCGAACACCCGCGTCGGGGCACACATGCGGCTGATTTTCCGCGAGGAAGGCGGCTGAGGCGCGCGGCAGACCGGTTCCTGCCGGCGCTCCTCGAGCGGCGTCTGTCACCTGTGCGGCGGCGTTGCGGCCCGGGGCCGAATGCGCCGCCCTGTGGCGCGAGCCGCCATGCGGCGTCAGGCCGCCGCGGCCGCGCATGACCCGTCCCGCGTGGGCAGCGGCGCATCATGCCCGACAGCGGTGAGTTCCGGGGGAAAGCCCTTCAGGCGTGTTTGCCGGGCGCCCAGCCGACGGCGCCGATGGCGCGCTCGGCCACGCGGCGCGGCCGGTCCTCCAGATTCGTCGCCATGGTGTCGTTCCAGCGATTCAGATATCCGAACAGCGCCACGGTCGCGATCAGCTCCACGATCTGTCCCTCGTCGAAGTGCCGCTTCAATTCCGCGAAGTGCTCGTCGGTCACCTCATTGGGCACCAGGGATGCCTTCCAGGCGACGCGCAGCGCGGCGCGCTCGGCGGCGCTGAACAACGGGCTGGTTTCAAACTCCCAGACCGAGCGCACTTTGTCGTCCGAGGCGTGATAGATGCTGGAGAGGTTGGCCATGTGCGCCTGGCAATAGCGGCATCCGGCGGCCTGGCTCGCGATCAGGCTCGCCAGCATCTTCAGCTCCTGCGGCACCGTTCCCTCGTACAGCACCGCCTGATTGAGCGCCATGAACGCCCGGGCGATGGCCGGGCGGCGCGACATGGTGAGAATGCTGTTGGGGACGAAACCGCGGGTTTTCTCGTACTGATCGAACACTGTCCGGAATTCCGGCAGTGCCTCGCGGGGCAAGGGTTCCAAGTGCGCCATGCTAAGCTCCGGTCTATGTTGCGTGGTCCTCGATATGACGCCAGGGTCACAATTGTCCTGATGTTGTGTGATGATGTCGACGTAAGAAATTGATAATGAAGAAAATTTCTGCCATTTTTCCGAGTCTCGATTTGAGCGGCGATCGCGATGAAGTGGTGCGGATTTCTGATCTGCGTCGAGGGGCCGCACGATAAAATCGATTGACCGGTTGCATCGAGTCGGGCAGAGGCGCACGAAATGTAGCACGCTGCGGCTGTGGGGAGGTTGAATGAGATTGAAATTTCTCGTGCCAGCCGTGCTTGCCGCTCTCTTGACGGCATGCGGTCCCGCGCTTTCGCCGAGACGTGGGATGCGTGACTTCATCGTCACGGCCGCAAATCCCGATCATCTCTTTGTCATCGATCCTCGCAAGCAAAAAGTCGTGTCGGAATTCACCATACCCCACGCACACGATTACGTGGCCACCATCGTCCCCTCTCCGAATGGGAAGGTGGCTTACGTTCTCGTGAACAGGGCGCAGAGCATCGCAGGCATCGACTTGCGCACCGGCAAGGAGGTGTTCCGCGCAAATCTTCAGCAGCCGGGCGAGCGCGTGACCTGTTTGTATGCGTTCGATGTGACGCCAGACGGAAAGGAGCTGATTGCCTACGTGAGCCGCACGCGCCTGGAGCTGGATCAGTACAAGGTCCAAACGCCGCAGTTCCTCGTGTTCAGTACTGCGGACGGTCTGCACGCCAAGCCGGTGCGGGAGTTTCCGGCGCCACGCCGGATCGAGATGCTTCTCGCGAAGCAGGATGGCCGCAGCTTCTTTGCAATCGGGTTCAATCTGTACGAATATGATCTGAAGACCGGCCGGCTCATTGAGAGGCGCGGCATCCTCAACTGGCATCGCCCGCACCACCTGGGTCCCGACATGCTGGCCTATTGGCCGGTGACCGAGCCGACGGGCATCTTCTCGAGCCCGGTGTATTCGAGGCTGACAGGACCGGGCTTGCCTCCGGGAGGGGTGCCTGAGACATCGCTGCTGACTCTGAATCTGCACGACGGACACCTTGCCTATCACGACATCGGCAGGACGGATGCGGTGATCTTTTCCACTGTTCTCGGGCCGCATCGGCGCTGGGCCTACGGAGTCTTCAACCAACTCACCAAGATCGATGCCGTACACTGGCGAGTCGCCGACCGGGTGAATCTGCCGCATACGTACTACTCGGTCAACGTCTCGTCTGACGGGAAGGAAGTCTACGTGGGCGGTACGATGTGTGACGTCATCATCTATGATGCCCGGACCATGCGCGAGAAGGGCGACGTTCGACTTCCCGGATGCCCCGATCAGGCGGCGGCGACGTTACGCGTCATTCAGCGCCGATAGCCATGCCGCAGTCTGCCGGGACAGACGCCCATGAGCTCTGCCGGTTATGGGTATGCGCCTGGATTCATCGCAGCGAGATTCAGGGCCCGCATTTCGAGCAGTGATGGCGTCGGCGTCCGGGACGCGCAATGACAACGGCATGTATTGCACGGCGCTCTGGCGCGGGGTTTGTGCTAGACTTGTTGGTGTCAGGAACGGCAAAGGCGGTTTGGCTCAATGCCCGAACCTTTCGCCGTGCAGGTTTGCGGAAAGAAGGAGCGCTGAGCTCGAGCCCGCAGGCAGGGCGTTCTGTCGCGCCCCGACGCATGTAAAAGAGGGGATCAATGATGTCCGAGTCAAGCAGCAACTGGCGCGAACTGCTTTCAAAGCCCCAATACGAGATGGCTGACTGGGAAAAGGAAATTCCAGTGCGCGCGCGCGATGGCACGCAGCTCTACGTGGACGTATGTCGCCCGAAGGCCACGGGGAAGTTCCCGGCTCTGCTGTCTCTTTCTCCTTATGGGCGCGAAATACAACATCTTGCGCCACCGCCGGGCCGCTCTTCCGACTATACGCGTGGCACGGGCGGCATCGAGAGCGGGATGACCAGTTACTTTGTTCCTCGCGGCTACGCGCACATTCACGGCGATCCTCGCGGTATCGGCCGTTCGGGCGGCGACTATACGCATTTCGGTGAGGCGGAGCAGCAGGACGGCGCCGACATCATTGAATGGATAGCCCGCCAGCCATGGTGTGATGGCAACGTCGGAATGCTGGGCATGTCGTATTTTGCCAAGCATCAGCTCCTGGTCGCATCCCAGCAGCCGCCACACCTGAAGGCCATCTTCGTTCACGACGGCTACACCGATATGTACCGTCACATGGCCTACCACGGGGGTATTTTCAATTTCGGCTTTTACCAGCACATCTGGCGGCTGTTCCCGACCAGCACGACGCAACCGATGAGCAAGCGGCTGTTTTCGCAGCAGGAGTACCAGGAAAAGCTCGAGGCGCTGCGCCGCGACAAGGACATCCGCAGCTATCCCTATCTGTACAAACTCACCATCAACGCCGAGTACAACCCGCTGTTGCTGGATTTGCTCCTGCATCCATTCGATGGCCAATTTTACTGGGAACGCTCGTCGTACCCGGATTTTGACAAGATCAGGATCCCGGTGTTTCTGCTGTCGCGCTGGAGCGCATGGGCGATTCACTTGCCGGGAGCGATCCAGGGCTTCGCGGACCTGAAGGCGCCGCGCAAGATGGTGATTACCGAGACCCCGTGGGAAGGAGGTTTCGGCCGACCTTGGTATGAAAATCACGACCTGGTGCTCCGTTGGTATGACTACTGGCTGAAGGGGATGGCCAACGGTGTCATGGACGAACCCCCAGTACGGATTTTCGTGAAAGGGATCAATCAATGGCGCAGTGAGCAGGAGTGGCCGCTCAAACGCGCCCGGTACGTGAAATATTATTTGCGTGCGGAGAGCAAGCTTTCGATGCAACCGCCGATCCCGCACGAGCGGCCAGCCAGTTTTCGCAACGATCCGTGGCAGGCGCCCGGCGGGAGCAGCCCGTGCCTCACGTACGCGACCGCGCCGATGGACCAGGACACCGAATTCACCGGGCCGATCGCGCTGCATTTTTGGGCGGCGCTCAGCGCTGAGGATGCCAACTGGTTCGTGCAGATTCGGGACCTGGCGCCCGATGGTACGGCGAACATCGTGACAAAGGGTTGGCTGAAGGCGAGCCATCGCGAACTGGATGAAGCGAAATCGACGCCCGAGCGACCCTACCATCGGCACGTCCGCAGGCTCGAGACCAAGCCCAACGAAGTCTATGAGTACGCCATCGATCTGCGCGACACCGCGCATGTCTTTCTGCGCGGCCATCGCATGGAGCTTCTTGTCAAAGGCCAGGACTCGCCCTGGGAGGATTTCGCGATCTGGTACCACGTCAACAATGCGACCGAGACCGAGCACACCATCCTGAACGACACTGACCATCCGTCGCATCTGCTGATGCCGCTCGTTGCGGCGGGTTGACGGCGATCTTTCCGGGGCGCTCGAGCACGTCCCGGAGGTTCTCGCGGCGGCTTGAGCGGCGCAGCATGGCGGCTGCGACGGCGCGCCAGATCGGCGTCGGCCCGCAAGCGGCTCGTGCCGGTGCGGTCGCACCGGGCCGGGAAGGCCCAGGCGACAGCTAGTCGAGATTGGAGAGCGTGATGCGTCCGGCCGATCCGATCGGGCCATGGCGTAGTCATGCCGGAAGACAGACACATCGCCGGCTTGTCCGTGGTTACCCGTGCCCGGGGGGCGGGGCTGGGGCGAGCACCTCATCGATCCATGTGGCACGGTGAGACAATTCTGCGGCAATAGGGAGCAAGCGGGCCGTTACCCTCGGGACTAGCATCCGGGAAACGGCGTGCAGTCCTGGCGCGCCATGCACGGGCAATGGGGCCTGGTCAGGTGCGATCAGCCCCGCCCGATTCATCTGGAGCCTCATTGATGTCGTCTTTCGCGCTGACCATCGGCGGTGAAGCCGTAACCACTCCCCGAGAGCTCGACGTTCTCAATCCATTCGACGAATCCATCGCCGGACGCTGTTCCGAAGCGACGATCGAGCAGCTCGATCAGGCCGTCCGCTGCGCGCGCGAGGCGCTGCCGGGCTGGTCGTCGACGCCCGATGCGGAACGCTCGGCGCGGCTCCTGGACATCGCCGCGCTCATCGAACGACATCAGGCGGAGCTCTCTAGGCTGATCACGCTCGAGCAGGGCAAGGCCCAGAGCGGACCGGGCGCCAATTTCGAGGTGGCAGGTGCGGCCGGCTGGACGCGGGCGACCGCGTCGCTGAATCTGCCCGAAGAGACGCTCCAGAACGACAGCGTCGCCCGCATCGTGATCCGGCGCAAGCCGGTCGGTGTCGTCGGCTCCGTCACACCGTGGAACTGGCCGCTGTTGATCGCGACGTGGCATGTCATGCCTGCGGTGCGCGTCGGATGCACGGTCGTCATCAAGCCATCGCCCTTCACGCCACTGTCGACGCTGCGGCTCGTGGAACTGATGAATACGGCGTTGCCGCCCGGCGTCATCAATGTGGTGACGGGAGGCGTGGAGGTCGGCGCGCGGCTCACCGAACATCCGGGTGTCGACAAGCTCGTATTCACCGGATCGATCGCCACCGGCAAGAAGGTCATGGAGAGCGCCGCGCATTCTCTGAAGCGCGTGACGCTGGAACTCGGCGGAAACGATGCCGGCGTCGTGCTGCCCGGCACGAACATCGAGCCGCTGCTCGAGAAACTGTTCTGGGGCTGCTTCATCAACTCCGGTCAGACCTGCGCGGCGCTGAAACGCCTGTACGTGCACGAATCGCAGTACGCCGCCGTGGTGGAGCGGTTCGCGGCGTACGTCGAGAAGATACCGGTGGGCAACGGCCTCGAACCGCAGACGCTCATCGGACCGGTTTCCAACCGCATGCAGCTCGACAAGGTCATGGGCCTGGTCGCGGAGGCCCGCGAGCGCGGGGCGCGCATCGTGACCGGCGGACACAAGAGGCAGGGTCCGGGATTCGTCTATCCGCTCACTGTCATTGCGGAGGCGACCGACGAGATGCGGATCGTGAAGGAGGAACAGTTCGGGCCGGTCATCCCGATCATCCGCTATCGCACCATCGACGAAGCGATCCGCCGGGCCAATTCCCTCGAAGTCGGTCTCGGCGGCTCGGTCTGGGCAGACGATCCCGAGGCGGCGGCGGGCTACGCCGGGCAGCTCGAATGCGGCACTGCGTGGGTCAACCAGCACGGTGTGATCAACCCGATGACGCCGTTCGGCGGAGTCAAGTGCTCAGGCATCGGTGTCGAGTTCGGGGTGGACGGACTGAAAGAGTACACCACGGTCCAGGCGCTCAACATCGCACGCTGACGCGCGTGTGCGCCCCGGGCACGAAGATGGCCGGCGGCGCTGCGGCAGCTGGTGGAGGGCGGCAGGGTTCGACCGCGGTGGGTGAAGGGCCCTGCGCGCAGATGCGACGGCGCCGCCGCGGGGTGAAGGCCGGTGTATCTGTGCGCGGGCGGAAACTGTGGCGATGTGGCGTCGAGGTCATGCTATGAACAATCCAGGCGATATCCCCGGGGCGGCGACGGATGCGAAGTGGATCGCCGTAGGTGAGCTCGGCGAGGCATTCGGGTCCGATGCGCATTCGCATACGCTTGCGCCCTCGTCCCGGCTGAGCGGAACGCGCATGAAGCTGAGTTTCGAGGACGGAAGCACGACGGAATATCACTTCCGGAGCGCTTCGGAGCTGGTGCGTGGGCAGGGCCAGGTGGAATCCTATCGTGCGACCGAAATCCGTCCCGGTGTCCTGTTCGTCGATTTCGTCGCCTCCGGGAAACGCGCAGCGACGATCAGCCTGGTACTCGAGCCCGACCGTGGCATCTGCACGGCGATCGAGTGCGAGCTGCCTGGCGAATCCGAGGCGAAGCTGCCGCTCATCGAGCGGATCGGCCGGGGCGAGGAGTTGACCGGAGTCAAGGCTGGGTTCCTGAGCGGCGCGATCGATGCGCCGTTCGGGCGTGCCACCGGGCGGCATGCCGGCACGCGTGAGCTGATCGGCAGGCGGATCGAATACACCTACAGCGGATCGGAGCGCTACGAACACATCTATCTCAACGAGCGGTTCTACACCTGGCACTGTCTCGCCGGATCCGAGCAGGGCCTGGCCGACACGGACCGTTGCCACTACCTGAAAGTCGCCGACCGGCTCTACCTGTTCGTGTGGCGCGAGAAGATCGTGCCGACGCTCGGTGCGGTGCTCGTCGATCTGGAGCAGATGAAGACGACGGGGAAGATCTTCGGGTACCGGGGCTTCGACTTCGGAGCGGTGATGAACTTCCCGGTCGGTGCGCGCGCGCGCCTGGTGAGCGTGTCTTCAGGGTGAAGTGATCGGTCAATCGGCATCGGCGCGGGACGGCTCCGGCCGGCGTGCGCGGGCCACCGCGTAACCGGGTGACTCGACATTGCGATAGGGCAGGGTGACCGGAAGATAGGCCGCGAGGTAAGCCGAGGCGGCACGGTCGGCTTCCCGGCACATGTCCGGGGTCAGCGAGCCATGCTCGAGCATGGACAGGCAGAACATCAGGTCCGCGATCTCGACGGCCCGGTAGAACAGCTGCAAGCGGTTCGCGATCGACGGCAGCTCGAACACGCTCGCGAGGTGCTGTTCGAACAGCTGCGCGATCGCAATATCGCTGCGACGGTCGTATAACTTGAGCGCCGGAGGCGTCTTCGGTCCGATCTGCAGCTGCCGGGCAGCGGGATTGGCCATGTAGAACGCGGCGCCACGTTTCATCAGGGCACTGATCACGTCTGGCCAGGTTTCGAAGTACCCGCGAAGCGGTTCCGACAGCACTGCGATCAGCTCCGCCTGCACCCGCGCCAGCAACGCAGCGTACAGGGCCTGCATGTCCGCATAGAAGTGATAGGCGGAACTCTTCGGCACACCGGCCCTGGCCGCCACATCGGCCAGGCTCAGCTGATCGAGATCGCGTTCGGCGAGCAGGGCGCTCGCCGACTGGAGCAGGAGCCTGCGCCGCTCGATCCCGCGTGCATGCCACGAGCGCTTGCGGTTTCCGATCAGTGCCACGCTGGCAACCCCGAGCTTCCGCCGCGTGACGCCGCATGGCAGCACATTGATTTCATTGACCTCACTGGATTGATTTCGATCAGACCAGGCTCGATGCGACCGCTCTGCCGGCGTCTGCAAATGCGTCTATGAGACCTGGGTCCGCACGCCGCGATTGACACCACCTGAAACATAAATATACTCGACTAAAATCGAGTATTAAATCGATATTTTGGCGGCCATCCCTCGGATGGCCCCGGGGGCACGGAGACGGGCAATGCGTGCAATGCGTGACATCCTGACGACCGGCGGCGACTGCGATCCTCACTTCGTCAGCTTCGAAGCGTGCAACGAGGCGCTGCGGCGTATCTGTGGCCCGTACCAGGTGTCGACGGATCGCTGGTGGGAATTTCGCGGAGGCATCCGGACGCGCCGGGCCGGCTCGCTCGAGTTCGCCGATGTGACCCTGTCCGGCGGGCGCGTCGTCCGGGACCGGGATGACCGGCACTGCCGGGCCGATCAGGTCTTTCTCGTCCTGCAGGCGGGCGGCGCGGCGCGCATGCGCCAGCGCGGCTCCGAGGCCGCGCTGCAGCCCGGAGACTGCACACTCATCGACTCCCGGTTCCCATCGACCTTCGAAATCGGCCCCGGATTCCACCAGTACTCGTTCCACCTGCCGGCGCACGTCCTGAAGGATCGCTTCGGCGGCCGGCCCCTGCCGCTCGCCACATCCATCCGCTCCGATCACGGGGCCGGCGCGCTGCTTTCCGGGTTGCTGCGCTCGGCGGTGCGCAACGCAGCGACTCTCGGCGAACTCGATCTGACCGCCATGACGCTCGAGTTGCTGGCGGCCGCGCTCGATCGCAACGTCGAGCCCGCAATGCAACAGGCGGGCGGGCGGCGCACCATGAGCCTGCGTGAGATCACGCAATTCGTCGACGGCAACATCGACAACCCCGATCTGTCTCCGAACAGTATCGCGGTACATTTCAATACCTCGGTGCGCCGCCTGTACCGGCTGGTGAGCGCGGCCGGCTGGACCCCGGCATCGCTCATCTGGTCGCGGCGGCTCGCGCGTGCGCGCGAGCTGCTGACTCAGGATGCACAGCGTGCACCGATCATCGAGGTCGCACTCACCTGCGGTTTCAAGGACGGCGCGCACTTCTCGCGCGCTTACCGCAAGGCGTTCGGCCATCCGCCGAAGGCCGAGCGCCGGCTGGCCGCCGCCGAACCCGCCGGCAGCATGGCCTGACCGCCGGGAGGAGGCGCCGATCAGGCGCGCCGCGGGCCGGTCATGCGATGTGGAACACCCGAGCGGCATTTCCGCCGTAAACCTTCGCCTTGACGCTGTCGCTCAACGGCGCCGTATCCATGAACCTCACCGCAGGTTCCATCGGCTGATACGGGTAATCGATGGCCCACATCACGTTGTCTTCGCCGAGCACGTCGATGGAATATTTCAGGGCCAGATGATTCTCCTGGCCGCTGGTGGTGATCACGAAATTGCGCTTCAGGTACTCCGAGGGCTTCAGCTGCAGTCGCGGCGCCGTGCCGACCACCACCGCCTCGTCGTGCATGAAGTCGAGCCGCGTGATCCAGAACGGCAGACCTTCGCCCATGTGTCCGAGCACGATCTTCAACCGGGGGAAACGGTCGAACAGGCCGCAGAAGATCAGCCGCAGTGCGTGCGTGCTGGTCTCGATCCCATAGCCCCACAACGCCCCTTCCATCCAGTATTTGTCGAACGGCCGGTCGAGGCCGGTCATCGGCGCGCGTGGATGCAGATAGATGGCGGCATCGAGCGCCTCGGCCGCCTCGAAGAACGGGTAATACTTCTCGTCGTCGTAGTACTCGTCGTTGGTGTGTGAGTTGACGATCAGTCCGTTGAGACGCAGCGAACCGATGGCGCGCTCGATTTCCTTCGCGGCCCGCTTCGGCGAGTGGGGCGCGAAGCACGCGAGCGCCGCATAGCGCTTGGGGTGGCGTGCCACGATTTCGGCCAGTCGATCATTGACGAGCCGGGCGTACTCGGTGGCCGTGTCGGCATCGAACATCTGCACGCCCGGAACGGTGAGCGACAGCACGTGCATGTCGATACCGAGTGCGTCCATCTGCTTGAGCCGCATGTCATCGACATCGACCAGCCTCGGCACGAACTGAGCGTTGTAGCCGGTGACCCCGTCACCGTAGAGCGCCCGGATGAGCACCAGATCCTTCGACGTGCCGCCCGCCTTCGCGATCCTGTTCAGCTCGCGGGCGACCTCCGGTACGTTGAAGGCTTCCTCACACGCAATTTTCTTCATGTGCATCACGGCTACCTCTTGTTCCAAGGCGATCGTCCGGCGTCCGCCGCTCGGCCTGCGGGGCGAGCCGCCTCGAGAGCCGAGCGCCCCGCCACACGCGTCCGGCCCGGCACCGCGGCCGGACGCGCCTGGCGCTCAACCGGCCTTCAGACCTTCGCCAGCACGGCAAACAACTGCTCGAGCGCCACCGTCATATAACGGCGCGGAATGGTGAGCGAGGGCATCAGCCGCAGCACGTTGCCGTTGCGGCCGCAGGGCACCATGATGATGCCGCGGTTCAGGCTCTCCATCACCACCTGGCCGACTCGCTCGGGCCTGAGCGGCGCCTTCGAGGTCCGATCCTCGACGAGCTCGATGCCGATCATCAGGCCGCGGCCGCGCACCTCGCCGATGAGCGGACAGTCGGCCGCGCGCAACTTGTCCATGGTCTCGATTCCGAGGACGTGCGCGCGCTCGATGAGGCCCAACTTCGGGTCGGTGAGCAGATCGATGTTGGTCATGCACACCGCGGCCGAGAGCGCATTCGCCGCGAATGTGCCGGGCTGTGAGCCGGGCGGGATGTGCTTGGCCAGGTCGGCGCGCATCGCGACGCCGGCCATGGGCAGATCGCCTCCCATGCCCTTGCCGAAGGTGAGCAGGTCGGGTTTGACCCCGGAATGCTCGATCGACCACATCTTGCCGGTGCGTCCCGCCCCGGCCTGCACCTCATCGGCGATCAGCAGCGCTCCGGCCTGGTCGCAGGCTTTGCGCAGCAGCCGCAGGAAATCCGGCCCCGGCGCGACGTAACCGCCTTCGCCCTGAACGGGCTCGACGATCACGGCGGCCACGTCGTCCGCGCCCGTATAACGGGTGTTGAGCAGATAGTCGACATACTCTCCGGCGATCTGCTCGGCGCTCTTCGACGCGGTGTCGAACGGAAAGCGGTAGGCGTAGGGATAGGGCGCGTGAATCACGCCGCCCATGAACGGCCCATAGCCCGAGCGATACTGATTACCGGTCGTCAGGGCGTTCGAGGCGTTCCACACGCCGTGGTAGGCCCCGTGAAACGCGAGGATCTGCTGCCGGCCGGTCGCGCGCTTGGCGAATTTGATGGCGGCCTCGACGGCGCCGCTGCCGCTCTGGGTGAAATACGTGACGCAGTTGTCCCGCAGCCCATCCGGCATGATCCCGGCGATCTTGGCCGCAAGCTCGATACGCTTGGAGTTGGTGATGTCCGAAGCATGCATCAACTGCTGAGATTGCGCCTGTATCGCCTGTATGACCGCCGGGTGGCACCGGCCGACGCTGTTCACCCCGACGCCCGCGGACAGATCGATGAACAGGTTGCCGTCGGGATC
>JAKAFQ010000477.1 GCA_021817875.1 Pseudomonadota bacterium | reverse complement strand
AGCCCTACCAATGGCTGAAGGTGCCACGCGCAAAAGCCCGGCGACAGGTGCGTTTGTATGGCTATCTTCCAAACCCTTCATCGTAAGTAAGTGCCATTGACTCTAGCGCGCCCATGAATGATCCGGCCCGTCCCGTTCCGGCACCCGACGCCGCCGCCGAGCATGCCGCCCGCGCGAGGCAGTCCCAGCTCACCAAGCCCCCCGGCTCGCTCGGGCGGCTGGAGGAGCTGGCGTGCTGGCTGGCCGGTCGTCTGCGCCAGCCCATCCCGGACATGCCACGCTGCGAGCTCGTCGTGTTCGCGGCCGACCATGGCGTGGCCGTCCGGGGCGTTTCGGCATTCCCCGGGGACGTGACGGGCGAGAAAATCGCGAACTTCGCCGCCGGCGGCGCCGCGATCAATGTGTTGGGCCGGCTTCACGACTGCAGCGTCGAACTGGTGGACGTCGGCGTGGCGAGCGACGCTGCCGCGCCGAGCGGTGTGCGCCCCGAGCGCGTGCGCGCCGGAACCCGTGACCTCGCGAGCATGGCCGCCATGACGGAGGAAGAGACACGCAGTGCGCTCGGGGTCGGCGCGCAGTGCGCGCGCCGGGCCGTGGATCGGGGCGCGCGGCTGCTGATCGCCGGCGATATGGGCTGCGCCAGCACCACGGCGGCCGCATGTCTGATCTGCGTCTTTACCGGAAGCGATCCGGCGGGAATCGTGGGACGCAGCGCCGGCCTCGACGACGCCGGTCTGCAGCGAAAAATCGCCGTGGTCCGCACGGCGCTCGATCGGGTCACCGACACTCATGCGGATCGCTCGCCGTTTGCTGCGGCGCGCACCTCCTCTGACGCCGGGCTGCGTTCGCACGCGGCATTCGAGTTGTTGCGCCAACTGGGCGGACTGGAGATCGCCGCCATCGCGGGCTTTTACCTGGAGGCGGCCCGCCTCGGCGTACCGCTGCTCGTCGACGGCTACATCTGCGCCTCCGCGGCCTTGACGGCGACGCGGCTCGAACCGGCGAGCCTGCAGTGGATGCAGGCCGGCCACTGCTCGGCCGAGCCGGGCCATCGCGTGGCGCTCGAAGCGCTGGGCCTCGTGCCGCTGTTGGATCTGCAGATGTGTCTCGGCGAAGGGACCGGCGCGGCCCTGGCGTTGCCGATCGTGCGGGCGGCGCTGGCGCTGCATCGCAACATGGCCACCTTCGCCGCGGCGGAATGACACGGCGCGATGCTTCGCCGCGCAATGCCCGGGCCGCCGCCGCACCGGACAGGAGCGTTTTCACGAGAGGATCTGCGGTCGGCGCATGCGCCGCGGCCAGGCCGTCATGCCCCGGGGGCCTGCTGAGCCGCGCAGGATCGGCGGTCCGGTGCGGCCGCCGCGCTTGACCTGCCGGGCCCGAGGCACTATATCGATCGAGTGTTTCCGCATTGAATATCCGGCCGGGGAGGTGCGTTGCGAGTCGAACCCGAGAAACAGTCGGCAGTGTTCCTGCATGGAGGCTGGCGGTGCTCGAGCACCTACGTCTGGAGCCGTTTCCGGCAACTGCCGTCGACGCTGTGCTTCTACGAACCCTTCGGCGAAGAACTGGCGCGCTGCACACCCAGACGCATCAGGGGTGGCACGCCGCAGTCATGGGCCTCGCGCCACCCGCCGCTGACGCGTCCCTACCGGTACGAATACCGACCGCTGCTGCGGCCCGTGTTCAAGGGCGTGCGCGGCTACCGGGAGCGCTTCGCTCTGGCGGAATATTTCCCGGTCGGCACGCAGGCAGACCCCGCCATCCGTTATCTGGCGGGCCTGGCCGCATATGCCGACGGACAGGGCAAGCGGCCGGTGTTCGGATTTTCCAGATCTCTCGGCCGCGCCGCCACGCTCAAACAGGCTCTCGGCGGTTATCACATCGTCATCCGCCGCAATCCACTGCAGCAGTGGCTATCGTGCCGGACTTTTCGGGCGCGCGACCCATTGTGGTACTTCGAGCTGTGTCATTTCCTCATCCTGGCGCTTGCGCCGGCCGGATCCGCCGCCGGCCGATTCGCCCGAGAGCTGGGTCTGCCGCCGCTTCCGGCACGCGGGCTGCAGCGTCAGCTGCAATTCCTCCATGGGGCGCTGCACCCTTGGAGCGACGAGCTGTCCTTCCGGGCCTTCACCGCCGTGTCGCTGCTGTCGTACGCGCTCGCCGAGCCGGCGGCCGATCTGGTGCTCGATGTCGACCGTCTCGGCGGCTCGACGGAATATCGCAGGCAGGCGAGCGCGCTGATTGCGCGCGAAGCGGGGCTCGATGTTGATTTCAGCGACTGCAAGGTTCCCCGGCGCGATGCGGCGGGTGTCGCGGTTGACTTCCCCGCCGTGGAGGAAGATGTCAGAGAACGCCTGATCCACCACGGCGCCGATCTCGCTCCCGGTCGCTCCCTGCAGGCCGCGGCGTCCTGACCGCTCAGCACGCGTCGCGCAGCGCGACATCCGGATCAGCCAGCCTGTCCGGGCTGGGACGCGCGCGCGCGGCGATCAGTTTGCGCGCGGCCATCTGATCCTTCGGGGTATTGACGCTGTCGAGGGCAATCAGCTCGCCGGCGCGCAGGTAACAGGCGCTGAAGGCGCGTGAGGCCGGATCGCCCCGCAGCACCACCGAGTCGTAGCCCTGGCTGATGCCGACGATGATGAGCTTCAGATCATACTGGTCGGACCAGAACCAGGGCACCTTGTCGTGCGCCGTGGCGATCCCGAGCAGGTTGAGCGCCGCGCTTGCCCCCTGCTCGAAGGCATTGTCGACCGACTCGAGGCGCAGTCGCCGACCGTAGTGCGGATTCGGATGATTGGCGCAATCCCCCGCGGCGAAGATCGCCGGGTCCGACGTGCGGCAGTACTCATCCACCCGCACACCGTTGTCGCAGGCGAGCCCGGCTGCCAGCGCCAGCTCCGCGGCGGGCAGCACGCCGACGCCGATCACGACGATGTCCGCGGGATGCTCTGCGCCATCCTCGGTGAGCACCGCCCGAACCCGCAGGCCGTCAGGTGAGGCGGCCAGCGCGCGAACTCTGGCGGCGCAGTGGATCTGCACGCCGTGCCGGGCATGCTCGGCCTGGTAGAACGCGGAGAGCTCCGGGCAGGTCACGCGATTCATGGGCCGCTCGGCCATCTCGAGTATGGTGACCGACAGACCCATTCCCCTGGCCGTGGCCGCCACTTCGAGCCCGATGTACCCGCCGCCCACGATGACCAGGCGCGCCCCTTGCGACAGGCCGGCCCGGATCCGGTCCACATCCGCGATGGTCCTCAGGGTATGGACCCCCTGCAGATCCGCGCCCGGCACTTCGAGGTGTCTCGGACGGCTGCCCGTGGCGAGCAGCAGCGCGTCGTAAGGCAGGCTCGAGCCGTCATCCAGACGCAGACGCTGCTCGCGCCGGGCAAGCTCCTCGACCCGTCGGCCCAGCCGCGTCTCGATCGAGTGCTGTTGGTAATACGATTCCGGGCGCAACAGCAGCCGATCGGCGCCCAGCGCGCCGCCCAGGTACTTTTTCGAAAGCGGCGGTCGCTGATAGGGAAGCCAAGGCTCATCCCCCACCAGGGTGATTCTGCCGGTGAAGCCCCTGCGACGCAGGGTCTCGCAAGTCTGGACGGCCGCCTGCCCGGCGCCCACGATGACGATGTTTTCTGGCGTGCTCACCCGGCAAGCTTACCGGAGTGACCCGCCGGTCCGCACCATGGCGCGGCGCATTCCCTTGGGCGCTGCCCCAAAATGGTGCGACAGGGAGTCCGCCGAGGCGCTCAGGCGGCCAAACTCAGCATGGTATGCGCGTTTCCACCGTGGCATGAAAGCTGCAAAAATGGCTCTGTCCGACAGGCCCCCAGACTGCCGGAGTACCAGCAGCGCCTCGCACTGTGGCACGCTACGCGACAAGTCAACGCCCATACCCGGAGAGTCCGCACATGAAATTGGTCACCGCGATCATCAAACCATTCAAGCT
>JAKAFQ010000025.1:12096-16881 GCA_021817875.1 Pseudomonadota bacterium | reverse complement strand
CTGTTGGTCTCATTACTTCGTATGATATTGAGGGCGAGCGGCCGCTGGAGTTTCTCGCAACCTCTGGGATCCCAGAGGACGATGAAATCGACGTCGCGCACATCATGACGCACTGGCATGACGTTCCCCGAGTGGACATGCGGTGGGTGTCACTCGCCCAAGTCGCGGATGTGGATCAATGGTTCAAGCATGGCAACGCATCGCACATCGTGGTTACGGAGCGCGGCGCAGGCGGCAGGGAGATTGTCCGCGGGCTCTTCTCGCGCACGCGTCTCGACCGTCAATTGGGTCGCGTGTCGATCTGACTAAGACGAACTTGCGGAATCATCTGCACCCATGCGTGGGAGTTTAAAACAAGTGCAGATCACCTGGTGCCGCCAGCCGGTCTGCGCAATGGGAATAGCGACTCACCATCGGATCTGTTATGAGCAAAAGAGGCCTGTAGCATGCCTGTCAATTCTCCGCCTACCGTGATTGAACCTTTGGTGATTGGGTCCGAAGAACACCGGGGACTGTTGGCGCGGTTCTTCATCGAGAGCCACATTGAGTACGTTCCGGAGCAGATTGAGTGGCCCGTCCTCGGCGCGGAGGATCTCGCTCGCCTGAGGGGCCTGCCATTCTGGCAGGAGGCGGTCTCGACCGAGCACATCACTTCGAATACCGTCACCGCGGGAGCCGCGCTCGAAACGGACCCGGACGTGCGCGAGGCCATCGCGCTGCAGGGCTTCGAGGAGCGTCGCCACGCGAGGCTGCTCGCCAAGCTGACCGCACATTACGGGATCTCGATTGAGCCACCATCGCAGTTTGAGCTGCAGTCGCTTGAGACCGATTTTCTCTTCGCTGGCTTCGGGGAGTGTTTCGATTCGTTTTTTGCATTTGGCCTTTTCGCTCTCGCACGCGAGTCGGGCTTCTTTCCGCCGGCGTTGGTGGACATCTTCGAGCCCGTGATGCAGGAGGAAGCACGCCACATCCTGTTCTTCGTCAACTGGCTGAGATCGCGTCGTGCGCGGTTGGTCTGGTGGAAGCGCCCCGCATTCCGGGTGCGCTGCGCCGGGATCATCCTCAAACAGATCGCATCTCGCGTGAAAACGGCACGCACCCTCGGTCGGGAATCTCAGGAAACGAGTGAAAACTTTACGCTGACTGCGCACCAGAGCTTGAATGCTCCGGTGACGCTCCACCATCTGCTCGGGAAGTGTCTGAGTGAGAACGACCGTCGGATGTCGATCTATGATCCACGGCTGCTGCGACCCCGGCTCGTGCCCGGGATCGCGCGACTCCTGTATCGATGCATGCCCTCACGCATTTGAGATGGCGGTCGATGTGTCGGGCGGTCTCTATAATTTAGAGTCTCCCATCGGGGATCCGTAAACCCCTCGCCTTCAGGCGACGGGCTGGCGGCGCGGGCGTCGGGGAGACCTGAGGCATGTGGTTTGGGACCGAAGCAGCGGAATGCGAGTAAGAAGGCTGAACGGGGTGATCTTGGTGTGCGAGCGCAGATTGCCAGTCGTGTGGGACATGCATGAGTACGCACCCGAAAAGACAGTCGGCCGGAGGCCGACGAATACCCGGCTTGAGCCGTATCCCCGAAACCCTCGCCTTCAGGCGAGGGTATGTTCATAGTCCCCCATCGGGGATCCGTAAACCCCCCGCCTTCAGGCGGCCGGAAGGTCCGTAGAATCGGGCGACGACGTTTGGACGCTGCTCCAGGAGCGTAATGGGGGTTCCGGATGGTCTTGCCGATAAGTCGAAATGGAACGAGCGAACGCATATATGAGCGCTGGCCTTGCGAGCGGACAGTCGGCCGAATGGCCGACGATCACCGGCTTGAGCCGTATCCCCGAAACCCTCGCCTTCAAGCGAGGGTATGTTCATCTTGGTGGCAAGGAAATCCTTGAGCTCTGCGCCGCCACTCTCGCAGACTGACGCTATTACTCGGTCAAGGACCTCAACCATAGAGTTTGCCGCCTGACACTGCTGTCCAAATTCGCCTGAATCCGGGATGCTGACTGCGGCCTTTCCCGCGTAATTGGACGGAGTTTTCACCAGGTTCAAGTCCAGCCCCCCCTATGCTTTCCAAGTCAAAATGCCATGGGAACCTGTTCGGGAGCAGGTGTGTCGGGCGGCACGGCGAAAGGGTTGTCGAGCCAGGCCCACAGGTCCCGATGCGTGAACAGATTCATCCTCAGCAGCGCCACCAGGTTCGACATCGACCAGCCCCACTTCGCCTTCAGCTGCATGAAGCGCAGCAGCAGCATCGCGATCAAGGCTGTCCACACTTGCGTCTTGACGGCCGTTGGCGAGGTACCCACGAAGGTCTTGATCTTCAAGTTCTGCTTCAGCGCCTTGAAGAAAAGCTCCACCGCCCAGCGATCCTTATAGATCGCGGCGATCGTCGTGGCGGCCAGTCGGAAGTTGTTCGTCAGGAACTGGAATTCCCGCTGCTGCTCGGCGTCGTAGAAGCTGACCAAGCGCAGCTCATGCGCACAGCGGCTCTTGGCCTGGAGGCCGGTGAAGCGAATGATCTGATCTTTGCGCACGGCATTGGCGCCGCCCTAGGCGGGCACCGGCAAATTCCTCACGACCCGGTACACGGCATTGTCCTTCAGGCGGGTGACGAAGTAGACCCCCTGATCGGTCCAGCGCCCGAACAGCTCGTAATCGTTGTACCCGCGATCATCGACAATGATCGTCCCGGGCTGCAATTTCAGGGTCCGCGCGACCGTCACATCATGCACCTTGCCGGTGGTGATGACCGCAAAGCACGGCAGATAACCGTCATGATCGAGCAGCAGGTGCAGCTTGATCGCCCCCTTGGTGGTGCGGAATTTCGCCCAGTCGTACATCGAAAGGCACAGTTCGATCACGGAGGAATCCAGGCTTACCCGCTTGTTCTTGAACCGGAACTTCTTCCTTCCTCTGCCTCCAGCGAGCGCCAATTGAGACTGAAAGCGCCCGTACAGCCCGTGGAACACGTTCCGGTACAGCTGCCAGGGCCGATGCTCGTTGACGTACGACAACGAGGATCTGCCCAGCACCTCGATCCCCAGATGCGAGAGTTTGCCCTCGCAGCTGCGCAGCCCCTGCTCGATCTCGCGCAGGCTGTGGGCCCGGCCCAATTGACAGAACAGCATCGAGACGAACTGCTGCCAGCAGCTCACCCCTCGGGCATGCCGCTCCGCTTTGAGCTGGCGAACCTCGCCCTCGAAGTCCGTCCGCGGAATAAACTTGAGAATCTGGCTGAACAAGCTGCAAAATCTGTTCACGTTGAGCCTTTTCGTTGTCGGCCGAAGCGATTTGGTAGTCACTCCAGCTTACACGGGAGGGCTCAACGTCTCCCCTGCTAATTTGGACGACAGTGAGGCATGATATTACTCCCTAGCGCCCGAGCAGGTCGCCTCTGTCGATATTACTGCTGTCCCAAAACTGCGTGACGTCCGGTCCTACGGGGTAACCGAGCTTCGCCAATCTGCAGCGCCGACGGTCCCCAAAGCCGAACCCGAGCCAAGCTAAACCGATGATGTCAGAGATATTACAGACATGCTTTGGGCACTGTAAAGCCGGACAAATCAATTAGGTGGTTTGGCTTTCCGGCCACGGCGGTCGGTGGCCACAAGGCCGTAAATTCGCCTGCACCAGGAGCAGATCCGCTGCGAAAGCCGGGGTCATTCTTGGGCGTTCAAGGCCCGCGTGGCCAGTGTGCCTCGGGTATACTGCCCTCAAGGCGAGTCCTCACCTCCGTCAGCGTACTCCTGACCGGAGACGTTCATTCTATCAATCATTCTATCAATGTTAAGGAGGCTGGAGCATGCGACAGCGAACGCTTGGAAGCGACCTGACCGTATCGGCCATCGGCCTCGGTTGCATGGGCATGTCCGAGTTCTACGGTGCGGGGGACGAGGCGGAGTCCATAGCCACCATCCAGCGCGCGATCGACCGTGGCACCACCCTCCTGGATACCGCGGACATGTACGGCGTCGGCCGCAACGAGGAACTGGTCGGCCGCGCGATCAAGGGCAGGCGCGGCTCGGTCATCCTGGCCACGAAGTTCGGCAACGTGCGCGGCGCAGATGGGGCGTATCGCGGCGTCAATGGCCGACCCGAATATGTGCGCGCGGCGTGCGACGCCAGCCTGCGACGCCTCGGCGTCGAGACCATCGACCTCTACTACCAGCACCGCGTCGATCCCGACACGCCGATCGAAGAGACGGTCGGCGCGATGGCCGAATTGGTCCGCGCGGGTAAGGTGCGCCATCTCGGGCTGTCGGAGGCGGCGCCCGAGACCATCCGCCGCGCCCACAAGGTCCACCCGATCACGGCGTTGCAGACGGAGTATTCACTGTGGAGCCGCGACCCGGAGGACGCAATTCTCGCCACCGTGCGCGAGCTCGGCATCGGCTTCGTCGCTTACAGCCCCCTCGGCCGCGGCTTCCTGACGGGGCAGATCAAACAGGTCGAGGATCTCGCGCCCGACGATTACCGCCGTAACAGCCCGCGCTTCCAGGGCGATAATTTTCGCCGCAACCTCGATCTCGTTGCGGCGGTGGAGGCGATGGCGCGGGAGAAGGGTTGCACCGCAGCGCAACTGGCGCTGGCCTGGGTGCTGGCGCAGGGAAGCGACATCGTGCCTATCCCCGGCACCAAGCGCCGCCGCTACCTTGAGGAAAATATCGGCGCGCTTTCGGTCGCGCTCACGGCGGACGATCTCGCGCGCCTCGATGCGGTGCTACCGCCAGGCGCCGCCGCCGGAACGCGCTACGCCGCGGCGCAAATGAAGGCACTGAA
>JAKAFQ010000025.1:0-12086 GCA_021817875.1 Pseudomonadota bacterium | reverse complement strand
GCGGCGCGGCGCGGCAAGCGCTGGCCGGGCGCGTGGCGATCGTCACCGGCGGGGGGCGCGGTATGGGACGGGCGATGGCGCTGGGTCTCGCGCGGGCGGGTATGCGCGTGGTCGTCACCGCCGCGCGCGAGACCGCCGAAATCGAGGCGGTCGCCGCCGAGGCGCGGCGCGACTGCGGGGAGGCGAGCGTGCTACCGCTGAGCGCCGATGTCACTCGCGCGGAGGATTGCGTGCATGTGGTGGACACGGCGCTGCAACGCTTCGGCCGGCTGGACGCGCTGGTGAACAATGCGGGTAGGGGCATGAAATACGTCAGTTCCCGCTTCATGACCGAACACACACGGTTCTGGGAGACCGATCCCGATGTCTGGCGCATGGTGATCGACACCAACGTCAACGGCCCGTTCCTGATGGCGCGCGCGGCCGCGCCGGCGATGCTGGCCGCCGGCTGGGGGCGGATCGTCAACGTGTCGATGAACCGAGAGACGATGCGCAGGCAAGGTTTCTCGCCCTATGGCCCCTCAAAAGCGGCATTGGAGTCCGAGACGGCGATCTGGGCGCAGGATTTGGCCGGTGCCGGGGTGACCGTGAACGCGCTGCTACCCGGCGGGGCGACGCTCACCGGCATGATCCCGGAAGGCTTGGACGAGCATGCGCGCGCCGGTTTGCTGAAGCCGGAAGTGATGGTTCCCCCGCTGTTGTGGCTGATGTCTCCCGCCTCCGACGGTGTTAACGGCAAGCGCATCGTCGCCAGCCGCTGGAACATCGGCGACGACCGCGCAGAACCGGCGCGGGAAGCGATCGAGGACACGGGCTTTTAGCGCGGTTCGATCCCCGGACCACGGGCGCCTTAACCCGCATTATGCGTGAACGGAGCTACAGATCGACCGATTCACGGTAGATGAGCGCGGTCACGGTATCTGATGGAGCGGTGATCAGGATTGGTGATGGACGGGCGCCGTCGGCGTTTGCGGCGACGGCGCCGGGTTTGTGTGGCATCGGGATCGGAGCGGCGGGTCAGCGGGCAGCTGCGACCCGACGTGAGGTCTGAGTCTCGGGTTTGGCGTAGACCTGCAGATAGAGCTTCTCGTCGAGGGTGGTGATCTCGCGCTGCGCGGCACTCATGAGGAGCTCGGCGGCCATGGAGATGAGGATACGGAAGTTGCCGGCGGCATGATCGGCGAGGGTCTGGCGAAGTTCTCGGGTCATGAGAGCAGCGTTGCCCGCGGCGGCGAGTAGGTGTTCCAGACAGGCCAACAGCTCCTCGCGGGTAGCGACCTCGGTGGCGAGCCGGGTGCGGATGCGCGAGCCGAGCGGGATCAGTTCTTCCCGACGGAGTTTTTCGAGGAGTCGGGCATCGCCGGCAATCACCGCACACAGGAGTGACTGGGAGTCGAAGCGGGCGCTGGAGAGCAGGCGCAGGAGGTCATCGCCACGGTGCTCGCGGAGTTGCGCCTGCTGTCCTCGGCGCGCCTGGACTCGCATCTGCTCTTGACCGTGGTGCTCGCCGGCGATCAGCGGCTCCTCGAGCGCTTCAGGAGCGATGAGCTGCTGCCGCTGAACTCGCGCATGCGCGTGCGGCTCGCGCTCGATCGGGCCACGCCCGAGGAGCTGCGCGAGTGCCTGCAGCACGCCCTCGCCAAGGCGGGGGCGCCGAAGCTCACTCATCGCCACGCTCTGCGATCATGCCCAGGGGAACCTGCGTGCCCTGATGAACCTGTCCGGGGAGCTTCTGGCGCTGGCCGCGCAGCGCGAGGCGCGCCAGATCGACGAGCAGCTGTTCTTCGAGACCGTGGCCGCCCCACCCCCCGGCCCAACTGAAAGTCATCGGGCGCAAGCGGTGAGCACGCTGCCCGTCGAACCTGCTTGGAAGCTCTCGGGCCGCGCGCCCGAGAGCCGCTGGCTCGTCACCGGGCTGTGGAGCTGCGAGGCCGTCGGCATCGTCGGCGGCGAGCCCAAATGCTGCAAGAGCTTCCTCGCCCTCGATCTTGCCGTCGCGGTCGCCTCCGGGACGCCGGCGCTGCGGCGCTTCCCGGTCGCTGCCCCAGGCCGCGTGCTGCTCTATGCCGCCGAGGATGCCTTGCACATCGTGCGCGTCCGGCTCGAGGGGATCTGCGCCGCGGCGGACTGCCGTCTGCAGGACCTCGACATCCAGGTGATCACCGCCCCGTCTGTGCGCCTCGATTTACCTGCCGACCGCAACGCTCTCGAGCGCACCGTCGCCGCGCTCAAGCCGAAATTCCTGATCCTCGATTCCTTCGTCCGGCTGCACCGGATCGATGAGAACTCCAGCGGCGAGGTCGCGCCTCTCCTGGCATATCTGCGGGAACTGCAGCGCCGGCATGCCCTCGCCGTGCTGCTGGTGCATCACGCCAAGAAAACCTCCGGCCAAGTACGCGCCGGCCAGGCGTTGCGCGGCTCCTCCGAGTTCCACGCCTGGGGCGACTCGAACCTGTATCTGCGCCGAGAGCCTTCCGGGCCACTCACCCTCACCGTCGAGCACCGCGCCGCCCCATCCCCGCCGAGCCTGCCGCTCGCGCTGCAGCAACAGGGGCCGGCGCTCGCACTCGCCGTCGTCGAGTCCAGCACGGCTCACTCCCCGCAGCCCAGCTCCCTCGATCAGCGCATCACCAGCGCCCTTGAGAGCGCCGACCGGCCGTTGCCGCTCGCAGAACTCCGCTCGCTCTGTCATGTACGCAATGCCACCTTGCACGAGCGACTCACAGAGCTCACCCGCAGCGGTCACCTCGTGCGAGACACCGACGGCTACCGCCTCGCGGGAATCAACTCAACAGAGACCCAAGAAAGCCTGTAGCGATCCCGCTCGACCTCGAGCCCGGCCCGGCCATCGGTCTCAATCAGTACAGGCGGCAGCGAGCCGGCCGGGAGCCGGCGTCGCTTCTTGACGGATCGGTGCTGCTCGCCAGATCCGCAGCGTGTCAGGCCACACGGCCTCCATCCGCCAGTCGCGGCCGCAGTCGCCACTCGCACGCCGTTCCCGTTCCCCGTCTCTCTACAGCGTGTGGGAACGGGAACTGGGAACGCCCTCAAATAGCGTGCTTGGCGCGCCATCAAAATGCGCGATCATGCTCACCCGCAACGCGACATGCCCTCCAGCATCTCCGGCGTCCCCTCCAGGCGCTTGAGCATCGTCGACACGTACGAGCGCGTGTAGCCGGTGATCTGAGCGATCTGCACGTGCGTCTTGCCTTGCTCGCGCAGCATCAACATCTGTCGGCGCAACTCAAGGCGAACATCCGTACTTGCTCTTCGACGATCAGGTTTGTTCGGCATGCCACATCATCGCATCATGCCGCTGGAATGCTCAGTAGTTAAACGCCGGGTTAATAATCTATGACACGGGTGCAGCAAGACACATCAGCGGAAGAGCCGGATGGTGGAAATCTCCATGTCCGGTTCCGGGGAGGGCCCGGGCGGGGTGACCGGCCCGGGCTACTCAACAGTTGCGCGCTCAGCGCGCCATCGCCGAGCTCGAGCGCCTTTGCGCACCCAAGACGCGCGTACGCCGCGCCGGTCAGGTCCCGATGGTGGAAGCGGAGACGGTCGCGCCGCGGGACGTGTTGATCCTCGCTCGGGGAGTACGGCTCGCGGCCGACGCCGCGCTCACCGGTGCCGTCAATCTGAGCGTCGATGCATCAGTGCTCACGGGTGAGTCCCAGCCGCTCGAAAGGATCGTGGGTGACGCCGTCCACGCCGATACGATAGTGCTCTCCGGTGAAGGCGAAGCTGTAGTGACAGCAACGGGCCTTGCAACTCGACGCCCGAAGGCCGCCGAAGACGCCGCTGCAAGTGGCGATGCGATCTTTCGCATAGAAACTCGTTCGGCTCGCCGTATCGTTCTCGATCGTGAACCCCCTCATTGGCATCGTGCGCAGCTGCGACGTACGGCTGATGATCCGTACCGGTCTGTCGCTTGCGTTCGCGATCATTCCGGAGGAGCTGCCGATCCTCATCACTATGGTCCTCGGCCTCGGCGCGTATCGACTGTCGCGGCAGAACTTCCTGGTCAAGCCCAGGCATGGGTGGCGCCGCTGGGTGGATTTGATTGTGGATGCTCATACCGCGCATCGGGCCAAGGCGGTCAAGGAGTAGCAGAGTCACCTTCACGCGGTGCGGGAGTTCCCACGCCGCTTGGTGCAGAATCGCAGTCGGGAACGCGAAGGAACCAAGCCGCCGGCGGGGTCCCTGGTGCGCATCCCTGCCGTGGACCCCACCGGAGACCTATCAAACGTGCATCAGATCATTTGTCATTGATCCGAATGCGCTTGACGTCTTCCATGGCCTGCCGCGACTTCGGCAGCGTCACGGTCAGGACACCCTTCTGGAACGAAGCGGTGACCTTGTCGGCATCGACCTCCGCCGGTAACAGGACCCGTCGCTCGAACTGTCCATAGTACCGCTCGGTCACGCGACGATGTTTGTCCTCGGTCGCGCTCTGCCTCTCGCCGCGGAGCGTGAGGACGCCGTTATGAAGAAGAACTTCGACGTCCTTCTCCTCCATTCCCGGGAGCTCCGCTTCAACCTTCACCTCTCGCTCGGTCTCGATGACTTCCACGCGAGGAAAGCCGATCGAGGGCATCAGTGAAGTGCCGATCCCGTCAAAATCGCGCCAAAAGTCATCGAAGAGACGGTTCATCTCCTCGTGAAAAGCGGCAAGCGGATGGACGCTCTCGCTGCGCGATACCGGTACGCGCGAGCGCATTCTCGGAATCAGATCTCTCACAGTCATCAATTTTCACCTCCTAATTCTTATCGCTGACTCAAGATGGATCGAAGACGGCGCCCGTGCGGGCATCGCCAACAGACCGAGAAGTGGGAGTCGAGTGAGAGGGTTTCAAGGGCGCTGAGACAGTCTGGCATCGTGTGCGCGGCGGAAGGGGGTGAGTCTGAAAGGAGCTGAAGACGGTCATGGACAAGGCGCAGAACCAATAGTTCCTGTTCACGTAACTCACGAGCAGCCGCTGGTACACCGATCGCTTCTTGGATGGTCGCGCTCAATACGCCGCCGGTATCTTTCTGTTTGCGAGAAACCGCGAGCTGACTGAGTACCTGCTGCCGAGCCTCACGTTGGACATGAGGAGGCGGGGAGAGACGCGCCGGGAGTTCGCGATTCTACGCACGAGGCTCGACCAGGTGACGGTCGCAGCCGAGCGCCGGCTGGACTTGAAAATCTTTAGTGCGGCCCCACGTTGCTTCGGGTGCACCCGGGGAATGGGCTCGGTTTGCGGGCTGCCGGGCGCCGCTCAGCAAAGATGCTGGAGGTTCATAGCGAGACACGTTCTAGAAGCGGAGGTAGCCAAGATGTCGACCTCAGACACCATGGTGCCCTTCCGAGTGGCACCAGTCCGACCGTCGCCCGATAGGGGGTTCGAACTGATGCGCGGCCCAGGATTGAGCCGCGCTGCCGTAGCCGATCTCGAATACTCGTATCCCGGTACGTTGACCGATGAGATGCGCTCTCTCCTGCAAACGACCTGCGGGTTTGCGGTTCGGGAGCTCGGTGCGCTCGATCTCACCGGGCGGTGGCATCCAGCCGAGCCCATGGACATATTCCATCCCTGCCTCACGCTCGCCATTGACCACGCGGGCCGCAGGTGGATCGCCGAGACTTACCGTGGAAAGGGATTGCCGGGTCCCGTGTGGTGCATTCAGCGCGAGCCCGCCGTTGCCATTCACGTCAGCGAGGACCTCGGTAACTTCCTCGATGCGATACGCGATGCAAAACGGAGCGGCGGTTTGACGGAGTGGTTTCGCAACATGCGCCAGCAGGCATGGACTGTCTGGGCGCGTCGACAATCCCTTGCGCGGGAGTCGTACCAGAGTTGCCGGCAGGATCGCGGACTGCGTGGTTGGCTGGCCGAACTGCCGCTGGGTTCCTACATCTACGACCTGCGTGCGCCCTCGGGCGTGCGCGGATGGCCCTACGGCGTTCGTGGACCCAGCGCCGAATTACATCGCTGTGGACGACTCCCCTTGTTTGCTGTCTCTGCGGCTGCGCCGGCGAGTCGCTGTGTCGAGCACGAGGCCCATGTCGCCGCAACGGGACACATTCCTTCACCCGCGATCACCCGTATGCCCGCTGCGGCATAGCCGCCATCGACGCACGATGCTCGGCAGCCGCAGTAAAATTCATGACTTACGCAACGGAGGAACATCTCATGACCAGGAAGAAGTCTCGCGATTTGCGTGTCGATTCTGTGCCGCCAGCGGTGGTGGAGGAAGCCATTGCTGAAAGCTTTGATCAGGTCGGTGAGCCTGCCGAAGGCATCATGCAGGTCGATCCGGAGTTGCGACACAAAATGATCGCCACGGCAGCTTACTACATTGCGGAGCAGCGCGGATTCGCTCCGGGCCACGAGCAGGATGACTGGTATCGGGCGGAGGTCGCGGTGGATCGGCAGCTTGCGCGCATGCTGGGGCAGACCTGAGCCGGAAACCCCGTCCAGGTAGCACTGAGCACGCTCGGCTTCGGTACGATGCCGTCTTACAGTAGACGGTATGGTTGGAATGGTCACAGAGAAGATCTTTGAGTCGGCGCTCGGCATCGGCAGTCCCTGGTGCATCGCAGGGATGAACTTCGATCAGAGCCAGAGAAAGCTCAGCATCCGCATCGACTTCGAGGTGGGCAGCCGCTTTGCCGTGCCGGGGCAGGCCGGTGAGCATCCGGTGCATGACGCGGTGACCAAGACCTATCGGCACCTGAACTTCTTCCAGCACGAGTGCGTGCTCGAGGTGCGTATCCCGCGGGTGAAGCTGCCCGACGGCTCGGTGCGCCAGGTGAGCCCGGCGTGGGCGGTCAAGTTCTCCGGGTTCACGGTGCTGTTCGAGGCATTCGTGCTGCTGCTGGCCTGAGAGACGACCTTCACCGCAGCGGCGCGCATCAGTGGGCTGTCGGTCCACCGGGTGATGAGCTTGTGTGCGCGCTACGTGGACGAGGCGGTGGGAACAGCGGACTTCAGCGAGGTGCGGCGCCTGCTGATCGTTGAGACCGCCCGTGCCAAAGGCCACGATGACGTCAGTCTTTTTGCCGGTGCCGACCCCGATCCCAGCACCGTCGGGTGTTGTTCGTCGCCGAAGGCCGGGAGGCCGATACGGTCGGTAAATCCGCGTCTGGTGGCTGAGTCCGTCCCCGGCGACACTATGCGCCGTGTACTGACGCAGGAGTGTGCCGATGGCGAGGAACCGAGTTTCACCTTCCAGGCGCCGGGAAGACATCCGAGCCTGGTGGGCCGAACAACTGGCGGCCGAGCGTAAATCTGGTCAGACGCAGGCCGCCTACTGGCGAGCGCACGGGCTGGATCCGAAGTACTTTACGCTCTGGAAGGGCAAGCTCCGTGATGCCGAGATGGCGGGCCTGCCTCTCATGGTGCCGGTGGTGATTGCGTCCGCCACGGAGCCGCCAGTGCCCTCGATGTTGGGAAAGCCGATTTCCTCGTCGGTCGTGTCTGTGCTGCTGGCCCTGGGCAACGGCATGACCTTGTCATTTGATATCGCACCGGCTGCCTTGCCGGCGCTGGTGCGCGAGCGGGCTGGGCTTCGATGCTGAAGCTGCCGCCTGGGACGCGAATCTTCATGGCTGTGGCGCCGGTGGACATGCGACGCAGCTTCTCGGGCCTGTGCGCCATCATCACCGAGACGCTCGGGGCGAACCCGATCGGTGGCGATCCTTTCTTCTTTCGGGGCAAGCGCTCCGACCGCGTGAAGACGATCGTTTGGGACCGCACGGGACTGGCGATCTGGTACAAGCGCTTGGAACGGGGCAAGTACAAGTGGCCGAGCCCCGATGCGGCTTCGATGGAACTCACCGAGCAGGAGCTCGCGTTGCTACTCGATGGCGTTGACTTCACGCGTATCCGGCGATTGCCTGCGTTTGTTTTGCATACTCCACAGCATGAAGCGTGAATGATCGGTCCAAGTGTGCTCATCGAGTGTGTTGTTTGATACAATAACGCCGTGGCACACGCCGCCACACTCCCGGGCGATATTCCGACGCTGCACCTGATGCTGCGCGAGCAGCAGCAGCTGATTGAGTCCTTGAAGGCGAACCTCCACCGGCTCCTGAAGTGGCAGTTCGGACCAAAGAGCGAGGTGATCGACGTCGATCAGTTCGGTCTCTTTGCCGATGAGAGCCTCGTGATCGAGGTGCCAGCACGACCTGCGCGCGATCCAGTGGAGAAGCGGTCGTCTTCGACACCTGCCGAGCGCCGGCGCGCCGTGCGGGCGCTCAAGAACCTGCCGCGCGTCATCGAGCAGCTCGATGTCCCGGAAGAGCAAAAGACCTGCCCCTGCTGCGGGGAGCGGATGAACCCCTTCGGGCACGAGTCGTCCGAGCAGCTGCACTACATTGCGGCCCGACTCGAGGTGCACGAGACGCAGCGCCTGAAGTATTCCTGCAGTCATTGTCATGGCGCAGTGGTGCGAGCGCAGCTGCCGGTGCTGCCACCGATCCCGAAGAGCATGGCCTCGGCAAGCCTGCTCGCCTACCTGATCGTGAGCAAGTTCGCCGACGGGCTGCCGCTGTATCGGATTGCCGGACGTCTTGCTCGCCTCGGGATCGATCTCTCCCATACCCTGATGTCCGAGTGGCTGGTGCACTGCGCCGAGCTCCTCGAGGCGCTGCACGGGCGGATGGCCACCAAGGTCCTCAATTCCCGGCACGTCTACACCGACGACACGACGCTGCCACCGCAGAACCACGATCCGGTTCGACACAAGACCTACGAAGCCAAATTATGGGTCTACGCCAAGGACAACCGCCACGGCCCGCCGCTGGTCGTCTACGCGTTCTCCAAATCCCGGACCCGGAATGCGCCGCTGACGTTCCTCAAGGACTACCGAGGGTACCTGCAGGCCGATGCGTATCCCGGCTACGATCCGCTTTACCTTACCGGGAAGATCACCGAGGTCGCCTGCAACGTGCACGCGCGCCGACGCTTCGTGGAGGCGGCCGATCTGCTGAAGCGCCCGGGCCGACCCCATGAGGCACTGGCGTTCTACAGGGAAATCTTCCGCATCGAGCGGCAGATCAAGGGTTTCACCGATGAGGAGCGGCTCGTGGCGAGACAAGAGCGAACTGTTCCGCTCTTGGCCAAGTTCAAAGCCTGGCTCGACAATGCCGTGCACTCGGTGCTGCCGAAGGATAGCCTGGGAGAAGCGGTGCACTACGCGTTGAAGCACTGGAGCGCCTTGACGAGGTTCACCGAAGCCGGGCATCTGGATGCTTCAAACAACTACGCAGAGCGCTGCATGAGAGCGGTGGCGGTCGGGAGAAAAGCATTTCTTTTCATCGGCTCCGAGCGCGCCGGTCACGCCGCGGCAATCTATTACTCACTGGTCGAGTCGTGCAAGGCGAATTCGGTCAACCCGCTCACCTACCTGACCTACATCCTCAGCAACGCGCGAAACAAAGTCACCCAGCTGCCGACGCCGGATGAATTTGCCGAATTCAGAATCGCCCCCGCCGGCGACTGCGCTCTTTAACAATATGGAGTAGGATCACCCCCAGGCAAGGCGCAGATTACCGGACGGGTTCCACTCCTTGCGCATCCAGAAGACCCTGGAGGATGCGAACCTGAAACTCGCCAGCGTGCTCTCGGACGTGCTGGGCAAGAGCGGCCGGGCCATCCTCGCGGCTTTGGTCGAGGGGGGAAACGGACCCGGAAAGGCTCGCCGATCTTGCCCAGGGCAGCGCTCGGAAAAAGCGCCGGGAGCTGGTGGAGGCGCTGCGCGGGCGCATTCGCCCCCATCACCAGGAGCTGCTGCGCATCCACCTGAATCTCATCGATGCTCTGCATCAGGCCCTCGGGGACGTGGATGCTCGCGTGGGAAAAACCTTGGCGCCGATCAAGGACAGCGCCCGCCTGCTGACCACCCTGCCGGGAGTGAGTGAGCTCACCGCGCAGGTCATGGTGGCAGAGATCGGCGTCGACATGGGGCGCTTTGCCACCTCGAGCCATCTGATCTCCTGGGCGGGCCTGTGCCCGCGCAATGACGAAAGCGCTGGTAAACGCCGCTCCACCCGGGTGCGCAAGGGCGCCCCGTGGCTCAAGACCGCGCTCGTCACCGCCGCCTGGGCCGCCGTGCGCGTCAGGGGCTCGTACCTTCAGGCCCAGTTCCTGCGCCTGAAGGCCCGCCGCGGAGCGAAGAAAGCCATCCTCGCAGTTGCCGCCTCGATGCTCACCGCCGCGTATCACATGCTCAAAAATGGCGTTGAATACCGCGACCTCGGTGCCGACCACTTCGCTCGGCGCGACCGCTCCAAGGCCATCCAGCGCCTCGTGCGACGCCTGAACGACCTTGGTTGCGAAGTTCAACTTGTCCCGCAGGCAGCTTGAAGGAACGATCATCACCCACTCCCAAGATCAGTAACGCTTCTTAGTAGAGCCAATATTTGGCTATCGATCGCCAGTACGTCCATCCCCACCGATAGGCGCTCTGGCACCCTTCCGAGTCGTCACAGATCCGGTCCGTGATCGCACGAGCGGGACCGCCCAAAAGAACTACACTCGAATTTATTCCGTCGTCTGAAAACACTGGCTTTGCGAGCGTCGATCAGACAGACCGCAGCACGGTCATGCGGCCGCAACGTCAGCGAGTTTGTCAGAAATTTTTACATCATCCACGGAATTGCTGCGCAGCCGCATGGTGCGTGATTTCAAGTCTTTGATCTAGCTAGCCTCCCCAAACTCGGTATATTCTTTGCATGAACGTTGCAATGGTCTCCCGCTACAGTCACTCCATCATCGGTTGAATAAAGAAAACGCCATGCATCAACCCGCCCCGCCCGTCATCGTGATGCTACCTGCCGATCATTCCAACGAACAGAACGCCCCACGCTGCGCGACAGTCCGTACAACGACGCAACCCCATGCCCTCATGCTCGCCGCCGCACTGGCGGCGGTATGCCTGGTGATGCCGCTCGCGTGGGCCGGCAGTCCGGCGCCGGGCCCGAACGGGACCAACGGCACCCAAGGCCAGACTGGTACGGACGGGGTGGACGGCACGCCACCCGGTGGCCCGGGAACGGGCGGCGTGCAGGGTGATCTGGGCGCGCTCGGCACCTACGGCGGTTACGGCTACGCCGTCTCCGGCGGTGCCATTTCCCTCACGAACGTGCTGGGCGGTACCGGGGGCAACGGCGGCGGTGGCGGGGATGGCGGGAACGGCGGCGCGGGGGGTGAGGGTTTCCTCGAGGGTACGAACGGCGGCAACCCGACTTATTCCCTCGGTGGTCTCGGCGGCCTCGGCGGCGATGGCGGTGCGTCGGTGGGCGGATCGGTCGGTGGTGCCGGCCTCATCGTCACACAAGGGAACGTCACGGTCACTGGAGCGGCCAGCGGTGGCGGAGGGGGCAGCGGCGGGGATGGCGGTGCCGGCGGTACAGGCGGCGCTGGGGGCAATGGCTATGGCGGCAATATCGGCGGCACCGGCGGCAACGGGGCCGACGGCAGCAACGGAAGCGCGGGCGGCGCCGGGCTGCTGCTCAGCGGCGGCACGGTCACCAACACCGGTTCGCTCTTCGGCGGCAGCGGCGGCAGTGGCGGCAGCGGTGGGGATGGCGGTGATGGCGGCAATGGTGGCAAATCGCTCGGGGCCGACGCGGCTAACATGACGCAGGCCGCGAGCGGCGGCCTCCTGTCGTCGTTCCCCAGCGCTACCGGCGCCCCGGGCGGCCTCGGTGGCATTGGCGGTACGGCGGGGAACGGAGGCTCGGGCGGCGTCGGCGGCTTTGGCGCCGACCTCACGAGCGGCACCTTGGTCAATCAGGGAAGCGTTGCCGGCGGCAGCGGCGGAGATGGCGGTGCCGGCGGCAACGGCGGTGCCGGCGGCAACGGCGGAGACGGTGGAACGGGCCTGGCCGGCCACCAACTCGTGTCCCTGGGCGAGAGTTCGCCCGACGATAACATTTGCGACTGCTCATCCGATGAGCAACTACCGGTTCCGGACTACAATGACTCCTTCGCGAACCTTACGCCTGCAAACGGCGGTCTTGGTGGGATCGGCGGTACCGGTGGCAACGGCGGTAACGGCGGCACGGCTGGTGCCGGCAGCGCGGGAGTGACTCT
>JAKAFQ010000476.1 GCA_021817875.1 Pseudomonadota bacterium | reverse complement strand
CGCTTCTCTTCGATCGAATGATGCGTCCGGGGTCCCGTACGTCGCCCCAGCTTGTCTGTCGTGACAACCTCTTCGAAGATGCCCACCCGAACCCCTACGTGGGCACCTACGATGTGCCCACTTAGGCTCACATCATGGGCGCGGCTACCTCGGCCCGCTACGCGGCCGTCGCCGGACGTTACATTTTTTTTCGAGGGCAACCGTTGAATTCCGGACACCAGAAACTCGGTGTTGTCGGAATATTCCACAGTTCAGCGCAGTGACGATCGCTCTAGGTATCTGATTATTATAACGTTATTGGTGGCCAGGGAGGGAATTGAACCCCCGACACGCGGATTTTCAGGGGTAGACAGGGAGTACACGGGCTTATTAAACAACCACTTGCAGCGCTTGCCAGCCCCCATCCCAAGCTCACCCCGGCACGATTACGGCACAGCCAATCCGAGTTCGGCACGTTCAAGACACGGCGATACTCCATTGTTTGGAACTCGAATGTAGTGTGTAATGTCATACACACTTTAATTGCTGGACGACCCTCATGAGCAAACGCATCAACGTGATGATCGACGACGACACTTGGAGCATCCTCGGCCGCGTGCCCGTCGGTGAACGCAGTCGGACCATCAACGACGCCCTGCGCGCATGGGCGGTCCGGCGCCGCCGCGCGGACGCCGTTCGAGACATGGATCAGCTGGCCAAGCAACTGCCCCGCGTGAGCACCGCCGAGGTCGCGCAATGGATCCGTGAAGAGCGGGACCGAGGCCATTGATGGCGACGCCGATCGTCGTTCCGGATGCGTCGGTCCTATTGAAATGGATCTTGCCGCCAGACAACGAGCCGGATGCCGACCAGGCCGTGCGGCTGCGCGACGCGATCGTCGAAGAGCAGGTGCGCGCTCTGGTCCCCGCACTCTGGCTGTACGAGGTCGGCAACACCATCGCGCGCCGTTTCCCGATGGTCGCCGAGCAGTGGCTGTCAGTGATGATGAGATTTGGGCTCGAAGAGGCGCGACCATCGGAGCGCTGGCTGACGACTACCTTGCATCTGACGCGCGCGTATGGGGCGACTTTCTACGACGCGGCCTACCATGCTACCGCGCTGATACACGGCGGAGTCTTGGTCACCGGTGATTCCCGTTACCTTCTGCTGGCGAAGGCGGAAGGCGCTCTGATGTCGCTCAGCGATTGGCGGGCGCCCACCTCCACGACGAAACACCGCGGTCGATGACAGCCGATCAGCCGTCGTCCGCGCATTCCCACCGGACTTCATGCGCCCGTGGACGTGCGGATGGCATAATGAGTGCTGCCAAGCCAGAATTAACCGTGGCGCGATCCACTAACTAATTGCTTTCATGGGAGCATGCTGTCCACGGACAGCCGCTGCTCGCCTATGTCGCTGCACAAAAGCTCGCACATTAAATTTACGACCCTCTCTTGAGACTCACGATCGTAACCAGCAATCTGGCCTTCACTCAATGGGCAACGGCGCTTGCAGACGATGCCACGCTGACCGCCGCGCTACGGGATCGGCTTCTGCACCATGCGCACATCGTCCAGATCAGCGGCGAGAGCTATCGGCTGAAGGATCGTAAGAAAGCCGGACACCTGAAGGTGTCGAACCGGGAATAGGCCTCAAAAAAGGCCAAGTGGGTGGTCTACTTTTACTTCGGCGGTAACGATCAGAGCTGGCCGGGGCCTATTTGTTACACCCACAGCAATCTGCCGCTACTTGCCGGGGCGGACAGACTACGGCCCCGTAGGAGCAGAACACGCAGCAATCACCCGGCTTAGGGCGCAGCAGGGCCCCGCAGCCGGAGCACTCATAGAAGTACTGGCAGGCATCGGTCGGCATCGTTTCCTCTGTGGCCCGGCCGCAATGGGGGCAGGTCAGGACCGACCTCAACTGGATTTCCGCTGCGCCCAATTCCACTCCCCCAAGTTCCAGACACCCAGAAGACCCGGGCGGCTTCCTACCGTTCAAAATTTCCTCGGTCTCGCGCGAATCCAAACCGCCTGCCCCCCCCTCTTCTCCTGTAAACCCGCCCCGTTGGGGCCGGAAGCAAGGAGTCGATTATGCTTTACGTGAAAAATGTCCCGCCCATAGAACGGGCTATCCGGGTGCTCATGGGCATCGGCCTGCTGGTGGCTGCCGTGATGTGGCTCGGCGCCAATGCCAAAGGCTGGATCATCGGCGCCATGGGCATGATGGCCGCGATGAGTGGCCTCGTCGGCTGGTGCCCGATGTGCGCCATGGTCGGCCGCAAGCTCGACGCCGGCCACTGAGGTCCGGTCGAGCAGGTCGGAGCACGGGAGCCGCGGTGCAACAAGAGTCGCTGATACTCGCTGCCCAGTCGGGCGACACGCTGGCCCTGAACCGGCTGTTGGTGTCGTGCCAGACCGATGCCCGTCGGTACGCGCGCCGGCACTGCGCGGCGAGCGACATCGACGATGCGGTGCAGGAATCGCTTTTGATCCTGGCGAAGAAGGTGAAGGCGCTGAAGGCGGCCGCCGCCTTCTCGGGCTGGCTCTTCACAGTCGTGCGTCGCGAATGTCAGCGGCTCTCCCGGAAAATGTTCCGCCAGGGCGAGTCCATTGAGGATCTGGCCGACGCCCAACTTGCTCGCAAGAGCAACGAGAGCCTCCAGATTGATCTGGTCTCTGCGCTCGAGTCTCTCCCCGCCCACTACCTCGAAGTCATCCTGCTGCGCGACTTCGCCGAACTCACGATCTCCGAGATGGCCGAGAAGCTCGGCATGCAGGTGCCGGGCGTCAAGAGCCGCCTGCATCGCGCCCGCGAACTGGTTCGTGAATATCTTGTTGGGCCGGTCCCAGCTCCAGGCGGCTATTCCTGAGCCGACAATGGCACCGATATGACCTGAAATCGTTAACACCTCGGAAAACACCTTTTTCGCTTGGTCCTCAGTTGGTTACGCATGCTTAGTTCATCAACGTTGGGACAGGCCTGAAAGTGGCCAAAACTTATAGTTGACGCTGGCCACCCAACGCAGTCAAAGCATTCAAGAGCACCGCTTCACGGGACCGTGCTTCGGATTCACGGGTACGTGCTTCCGCTTCACGTGCACGCGCTTCCTGGAGTTGTGCTCGGGTCGTACGGAGAACCTGCGCCTGGCTGGCCTCGGCTTCCGCCTTGACGGCTTGCGCTTGCGCCTCGCTGGCTTTCATACGGGCTTCGCTTTGTTGGGCTCGCATTTCGCTCTGCTGCGCCCGCGCTTCGCTCTGCTGCGCGCGCAGCGCGAACAGCGCGGCGCCGACCTCGTGGGCGACATGGAACAGGAGTTCGCGCTCCTCGGCCGCGAAGTGCTCGCCGGGCCGCTGGCCCACCACGAGCGCCCCCAGCAGGTTCCCGCGCACGATCAGCGGAAAGGCGTAGCCGTCCGTGCCGAGCGCGCTCTGCGTGGCATGCAGATCGAGCTCGGCATTGCGCGCACGCAGGCCGACGAAGGCGGGATCGTTCATCGCGACCTCGTCCGGCAGCGCTCGAGTCCCGCGCTGCTGCACGCAGGCGTAGCCCTGCGTCGAGGACTCGTACAAGGCGACCTCGGGCGCCCCGGTGTGCCGGGCGATCTCGCCGACGGCCTGTGCGAACAGAGCCTCGGTCTCGGTGATGAAGGAGCACTCCTCGGCAAAGCGGCGCAGCGCCGTCTCGGCGCGGTACTGGCGGCGGAACAGGAAGCGCTCGACCAGGGCGTCGATCCGCCGGTGCACGGTGCTCAAGACCACGCCGAGGCCCAACGGCACGGCGAACTCGAGGGCGAGGCTCGCGTCGCGGCCGAGCGCGGCGCGCTCGATCAGGCTCTCGAACAGCGCGAACAGCCCCAGCACCAGGCTCGTGGTGGCCGCGTACACCAGCCCGCGGTTGAGCACCATCGAGACATCGACCACACGGTGGCGCAGCACCGCATACAACATCGCGAGGGCGCCGAGGGTGACCAACGCGTTATTCAGTAG
>JAKAFQ010000475.1 GCA_021817875.1 Pseudomonadota bacterium | reverse complement strand
ATGTCGCCAGCGTGCGCTTCCTCCTCGAGGACGACACCGGCCTGCGCGCCATGAGCGTCTGAATAAGACATGGGCATTACCTCGATCAACGTCGGGCGCCGCCGGGGTACGGCGGCGCCAATGCGAACGCTTCTGGAGGATGCTTTTGACCGGCTCGGCCGGTCTGCCCGCGGCTGTCGCCGCGCGGCAGGCACCGTCCCACTGGGATTGCGAGACGGTGACGAGGCGGAGGCAGGAACCCTCGGCCAGGAGGCGTCTCGCTGATCAGTCAGCGACGAAGCGGCTACTGGGTCCAGGGTCCATTGAGTGTCCGGGTGGTTGCGATGGCGCGCATCTTAGGCGCCGGCGTGCTCAAGTCAAGTGATCTGTCACCGGATCCGGCCAACATCGGTGTTGAGCGGGTCAGGGCGACGGCAGGCCCTGCCCCGGGGTACAAGTGCGGCCGCCGGCCGGGGTGCGGGCCCGGGTGCCCCCGCACCGGGTCCGTCTGTCTTCCGTTGGACCGCTCCGCCGCCGTCCGCGACAGCCGGCTTCCGGCCGGGCGGTTCACTCAGGAGGCGGGCTCGGGCACTCCGCCTGCCACCGTCTCGGCCCGCTGCCTGTCGAAGCGCTTCGAGTCCACCTTGAGGTATGCGACACCTTCTTCCGGCACCACCACCGCCTCAGCCACGCCGGGCACCTGCAGCAGTTGCGCCGACAGCCGCTCGCCATCGACGGCGGCGCCGATGCGCAGGATGCGCGAGGCGAGATAGCTGGGGCGGCGCATGGTGGAGGCGATCAGCAACCACAGCAGCGCCAGGGCACCGGCGCATTCGAAGACGGCCGCGACGCCGAAGCGCTGATGAATCCAGCCACCGGCCAGACCGCCGACGAAGATACCGAGAAACTGCGAGCTCGAGTACACGCCGGTCGCCGTGCCCTTGGACGCGGCCGGTGCGATCTTGGTGACGAGCGACGGCAGGCTCGCTTCCATCACGTTGAACCCCGCGAAAAACACCGTCACCGCCGAGAGCAGCACCCACTTGTCCTGACCGCCCGCGGCGAGCATGAACTGACTGGCCGCGAGCGCCGCGACCGCGGCCACGAGCACCGCCTTCATGCGCCGCAGGCGCTCGGCCACGATGATCGCCGGCACCATCACCGCCACCGACACCAACAGCACCGGCAGGTACACGCGCCACTCGGCGCCGGCGTGCATCCCGAGAGTGCCGGCAAGCAGCACCGGCACCACCAGAAAGCTCGCCGTCAGCATGGCATGCAGCGCGAAAATACCGAAATCCAGACGCAACAGCTCGGGGTTGCGCAGCGTCGCGCCGAGCAGCGCCGGCACCGCCTCGGCATCGCGATGCACGCTCAGCCGCCGCGGCGCCGGCACGATGAACAGCGTGATCGCGATACCGAGCACCGCCAGCGCCGCCATGAGCCAGAAAATGCCGCTGATCCCAATCCATCCGCCCACCACGGGACCGGCCACGATGGCCACCAGGAACGACAGGCCGATCGTCATGCCGACCATCGCCATGGCCTGGGTCCGATGGTCTTCGGATGTCAGATCCCCGACCATCGCCAGGATCACCGAGCCCACGGCGCCGGCGCCCTGCAGCGCCCGCCCCCAGATCATGCCGTCGATGGTGTGGGCCCTCGCCGCCACCGCGCTGCCGAGCCCGAACAGCACCAGGCCGAGGACGATCATCAGCTTGCGCCCGAAGCGGTCCGACAGGATGCCGAAGGGCATCTGCAGCAGGCCTTGAGTCAGGCCGTAGATGCCGAGCGCGAGTCCGATCGTGTAGGCGCTTGCCCCCGGGAGGCGCCGCGCGAAACTCGCGAACACCGGGTAGATCATGAACAGCCCGAGCATGCGGACCGAGAATACGGAAGCCAGCGAAGCGGCGGCGCGCAGTTCTTGCTTTTCCATCAGGCGTTTGGATTGAGCTCGGTTGGGCCCGCGATTGAGCGAGCCTGTGCTTGACCCCCGCGCACTCGCGAGGAGCGTGCGGACCCGGAGCCGCCGCCGGGCCCTCGCCGAGCAGGGACAGCGCAGCGAGAGGCCGGTTTCGCCCCGCGGGGTGAGGTGCGGCGCACGTAGTGTACTCCCCCGTGCCGGGTGATGGGGCGACGGAATGCCTCGCAGGGTCCGCCCGGTCCGGTGGATCAGACGCCTGTGCGGGCGAGTCTCGATTGAACCGGTACCGAGGCGCGCATAGACTGATCGAAGCACATTCCTCAGGCGACAGGCTGGCTCATGCAGGGCTCATTCTTCCGCTTCTACGTACACGAAGACCAGCGCCATCACGGGCGGCTCGCATGGGAGTGGCTGCTCGAGCAGGGCAACCGCCTCGGCATCCGCGGCGGCTCGGCATTCAAGGCCATGGCCGGCTTCGGCCGCCATCACACACTGCACGAGGCGCGCTTCTTCGAGCTCGCCGGCACGCTCACCGTCGAGGTGGAATTCATCGTGACAGCGGACGAGGGACAGAAGCTTCTCGAGCTGCTGCACCGCGAGAAGCTGCGTCTGTTCTATGTCTCGACGCCGGCGTACTTCGGCGTGGTCAATCCTGATGCAGCCGACCCGCCCTCGCTCGCCACTGATCCGTGACATCCGCCCGGCTGCCGCGTGCGCGCACCGGCAGCGGCGCAGACGCTCGCCCGGCCTGCCGGCCGGCGCCCTCCAGCGAGCAGCCGCCGTGCCGCGCAATCGACCCCTCACGGGTAGCCGCGGTCCGGGGCGGTCCGGACCGCGGTCCTGAGACTATGGTTTGGCGTGCGCGGCCATGATCCGCGCGAGCAGATTCGGCCTGTTCTTGATCCGCACCAGGTGCGGGTAGCGCGGACCGCCGAAGTAGCTGACCGAGTAACTGTGGAACCAGCCGTCCTGCGCGACGAGGAACGTCGTCGGCTGCCGGGTCTTCTGCGCCTGCTTCATCACATACTGCAGCACCGGGGATGAGTAGGCCTGACCGTCCACGGCCTCGATCTTCATCCCTGGCGCCATACCCGCCTGCCACGCCGGCGAGCCCTGGCGCACGTCGCTGAGCGCGCCGCCCTTGCCGATGTTGAAGCCGTAGGTCAGCCACTGCGGGTTCTCATGGAAGGTGGCTTCCGCGGCCCGCGTGAACCGGTTGGGCTTGGCGGTGTACACCAGTCGCCAGCCGGCCCGCTCGATCTCTTGGGTCGGCGGCAGCTTGGCGACCTGGTACACGTGGCGCTCGAAGAAGGCATGCCAGTCATAAGGCACCACTTCATTGAGCAGACGCTCGATGTCGGCCCGGGTGTAGGTCTTGGTGATCGGGCCGGTCAGCGCCGGCGCGGAATACAGGTGCAGGAAGGTATCGAGCGACTTCCGGTCATGCGTCCTGGTGCGGATGATGGTGTCCACGTCGAGCCACAGAAGCTCCCCTTCGGTGTAGAAGTCATTGGCCGTGCGGCGGAGCGAGGCGTATGGGCCGCGCGCCTCGTAAAGATACGGCGCGGCGGTGGTCAGATCGATCAGCGGCTCGGTATCACGGCCCGGCTCGTTCGCCATCTGGCTGTAGATCGCCGCCAGGTACTGCGGGTACTCGTCCGGCTTGCGGATGCCGCAGCGGAACGACAGCAGGTCGCCGAGGTACTGGTTCATCCCCTCGTACACCCACAGCAGGTCGGTGCGCTGCGGGATCTGGTAGTTGAGCGTGGTCAGATCCCACGGCCGGCGGTACTTGCCGTTCCAGGAGTGTGAGAACTCGTGCGGCAGCAGATCGCCCGCGAGCAGCTGCATGTCCGGGTTGGTCATGAAGTCAGCCGGCGCGCGGTCATCGCTCGACTGATGGTGCTCGATGCCCTCGAAACTTATCTTGTCCGACAGCACCAGCAGCGAGTGATAGTTGTACCAGTGCCGCGAGCCGTACAGCGCCAGCGCCTCCGGCGTCATGCGCTTGTACGCGTCGAGCACCTTCTGCGACACATCCAGGTCCTGCGGCTGGTCGGCGAACATG
>JAKAFQ010000024.1 GCA_021817875.1 Pseudomonadota bacterium | reverse complement strand
GATGCGGCCGCGTGCGCCATCTGGCGCGCACCGCCCGTAACGGAATGATAGACGATCAGCAGTGTCTTCATGAACGTGCGGCCGCGTCCGGCGAAGCGGCAGTGCCTGGACAGTATCCCGGCCAGAGTCTGCGATTTATATCACGCGCGGCAGGCGCGTCTCGAGCGGCAAAGGCCGCAAGCTCGCCCCTTCAGTCGTGAGCGCATCGCACGCGGTCCTGGTCGCGGCGTGCCTGGAATGGGCTCACCGACGACAGACGCTGCACAACAGAATGTCCGGATGGTAGGCTCTCCCGCCGGCAACCGCACGCGCCCTCGAGCGTGTGCGCCTCGCGAGCCCGACGGAACCAGTGGTCCCGACACCCGATTCGACCGCAGGGGCAGCAAAGACCACGAACATGACCGGCAGGCTCGACGAACACGGCTCAGTGGCCGCAGCACCGCCTGGTCCCGGACGATGGCTCAATCGCACCGTTGCCGGCGCCGGCTTGACCAGCGCATTGGGCGACTTTTGCTACGAGACGACGACCGTGATGCTGCCCGGCCTGCTTGCCGTGCTGGGCCTGCCGGCCAGCGTCCTGGGCACCGTCGAGGGCATCGCCGACGCGGTGGCGAGTCTCACCAGGATGCTGTCTGGCTACGTGGCCGACAAGCTGGGTCACCGTAAACTGCTGGTGCTGGTTGGCTACGGCCTGACGCCGCTCGGGCAGGTTCTGATCGCTCTGGCGGCCGGGTGGCCGCTGCTCTTGCTCGGCCGGGCCGTGTCCTGGTTTGGCAAGGGTCTGCGTGGACCGTTGCGCGATGCGATCGTCATCCAGGCCGTGACACCGCAATCCAAGGGCCGGGCGTTCGGTTTTCACCGGGCAGCCGACACCGTCGGCGCAGTACTCGGCCCGCTTGCGGGTGTCATGCTGTTGGGGTGGGCGCAGCGGCTGCACTGGGGCGCCGCTGCGGCGCCGTTCCGGCTGGTGCTCTGGCTGTCGGTGGTGCCGGGTGTGCTGGCAGTGCTTGCGTTTCTGACGCTGGTGCGAGATCCGCGGCATTCGCCAAATCCGCAGCTGCAGTTTTTCGACTCGCTGGCGGATCTGCCCGCACGCTGCAAGCGCTATCTCGCAGCGGTCGGGCTGTTCGGGATGGGTGATTGCTCCCCCACACTGCTGATCCTGGCCGCAACCCGCCTGCTCGCACCCTCTCTGGGCCTGATGAAAGCCGCCGAGGTTGCCGGCTTGCTTTATGTCGGGCGCAATGTGGTGCAGGTCGTGTTGTCCTACCCGGTCGGCGCCATGGCGGATCGACTCGGCCACGTTCCCGTCCTGGTCGGCGGCTATGTGTTCGGCGCCCTCACGGCCGTGTTCACTGCACTCGCCTTCTGGCTTTCGGTGCGCAGCGTGCCATTGCTTGCCGCGATCTTTTTCATCGCGGGGCTGTACGTCGCCGTCGAGGAAGCGCTCGAACCCACCGTCACGGCGGAACTGGTGCCGGCCGAGCGACTGGCAATGAGCTACGGAGCGCTGGGCACGGTGAACGGCGTGGCCAGACTCGTCTCCAGCGCCATGGTGGGGTTGCTGTGGACTGCGCTATCGCCGATTTTCGGCTTTGGCTTCGCCGGGCTGATCATGACGGCAGGGGCTCTCGCTCTGCTGCGCGTCGGAAGCGACTAACGTGGTGCCTTCGCCTCCGGGCATTCCCATCGGCAACTGCGCAACTCAACTGCATCCTGTCGTATCGGGACGAATGACCATACGCTGGGGCCGCCCGTGCCCGACCGCAGGGACCGGATTCATGTCACGAACACGGTGTCCGCAGGGTCGCGGCGGCGCTATCGCGGCCGCGCACTTCCCTCGGACATGAACGTGAGCGGCTTCGGCCCCGGCATGTAGCCGCTCGTCAACCGATCGATCTGGAAGCCGCCGGTCTCGATGAGGAGGCGAATCGGCCGATTCAGATGACAGCCTCCGCTCAGCCGCTTCCACGCCGGCGTCAGCCGGTCTTGCCAGCGGTGGACGCGTGGGTCGGGCGACGCGCCGTGTTCCACGAACAGCAGCCGACCGCCCCTGCGCAATACCCGCCGCATCTCCTCGAGTGCCGCGGGCGCATGCGGAATGGAGCACAGCGTCCAGGTCGTCACCACGGTATCGACGCTGCCACTGTCAAGTGGAATCCTCTCCGCCGAAGCCTCGATGAACGCGAACGGCACGGCGCCCGCGAGGGATCTGCCGCGCGCCAGGCTCATCAGGCGCGCATCCGGCTCGAGCGCGAGCAGCTCACGCACCCGCTCTCCATAGAACGGCAGATTCAAGCCGGAGCCTGAGCCGATCTCGAGCACCCGGCCCTCGGCAGCCGCGATCACCCGTTGCCGGTAGGGTACGAAGCGGTGGCTGCGCATCGCGAGATCGCAGAGCCGTGGTAACAGGAAACCTGAATAGATGCCCACGGGTAGTCCCGACAGTCTCAGCGTGCTTTCGAGCGAGCAGCGACCAGGAAGTGATCCGTCGGATGCCCGGCGCCATAGGCCTCTACAAACGGGCCTTTCGGCACGGCTTGCCGGCGCCAGAGCGCCCGCGCCGGTTCGACCGTCGAGACGCCGGGGCCTGACGCGCGCAGGCGCCCGCGTCCTTTCGAATACACAGATGTCACATCGCTGCCTTTCGACGCAAACCGCTCAACGCCATTCTGTGTTCCCTTCCGAGTCGCAAACGGCGGCGCGCCGACCGGCTTCCGGCCGCCTGGGGTACCGAAGCCTAGGTCGCACTCCGCAGACCCTGTACGAGCAGCAGGGCCGCAATGATCAGCAGCCCCAGATTCATGCAGCGCAGGAACCACCGCGCATCCATGCGGCCGTGGATCAGGTGGCCGAGAAACGTGGCCAGCAGCACGCCGGGCAGCGACAGCAGATAATAACGCGTCACGTCCACTGTCCAAAGGCCTGCCAGCCAGTATCCGGCCAGGGATGTCATGCTGGCGGGAAGGAAGCAGCCTTGCAGGGTTGCGCGAAAGTGCCGGGGCGACCACCCTCGCAGCATGCCATACATCACGAGCGGCGGCCCGTTCATCCCGTAGGCGCCGCCGAGCATTCCAGCGCTGAGACCGAACGGCCACGCCAGTCTGTCGTCGTTGAGCACCGCTCGTTTCCGATACAGCAGGGAGTACGTGGCGAATCCGGCCAGAACCAGGCCGAGGCAGTCCTTGACGACTGCGGCGGGTGCCCGCGTCAGAAGCAGCAGACCCAGCGGTGTCCCGATCAACGTCGAGGCGACCAGCCAGCCGGCGCTGCGCACCTGCACGTGCCGCCAGTCCTGAATCAGAACCAAGGTGGCCACGGTGACCGAGATCAAAACGACGATCGGAACGGCCACCTGTATCGGGATGAAAAGAGCAAGCAGGGGCACCGCGATCAATGCCTCGCCGAAACCGAGGGTCGAGCGGACCAATGTCGCGAAGAACAGCACCGCTACTATCCCGGGTGTCGTTGCTGCTGCGCTCACCGGGTCCGTACTCACGACGTCATCCCGGCCACGGAAGCCGGGCCGGCAGGCCGTCCTGTCGGACATCTGCCTCCAGCGCCCGGACAGCGATCGGACGCGCCGCTACCGCCGTGGGCGTTCATTTGAGCCGAGGATGTCGCCGCCGCATCATCCGCAAAGCACCGTCAGCCTAGCTCGCGATAAGCCCGGCGGTGATGTTGATCGCGAAGCCGAGAATGGCAACGTTGAACGCAAATGAGATGATTTCGTGGACGATCACCACACGGCGCATGGAGGTCTGGGTCGTGGACACATCCGCGGTCTGGCAGGCCGCGGCAATGGTGAACGAGAAGTAGGCAAAGTCCACAAATGTCGGCATCGCGGTCTGTGGAAACAGCAGCGGCCGGCTGTCGAGCGGGGCGCTGTAGAACAGGTCCGCGTAGTGCGTGGTAAACATGGTGGGAACCAGCAGCCATGACTCGATCAGCGTCAGGGCCGCGAGAATCACCCGCCAGACCCGCTCCGGCTGCGCGACGTGGCGAATCGTCGCAAGAGGCTCGACGATGGCGAGGACGCTCAGGAGCGAGGCCGCGATCACCACGACCAGAATGACGGGGCCGGAAGGGTCTTCCTCCCTGTACCGCGACCGCACCGCTTCGGCGCTGAGACCCATCATCCACAGGTATATCATCGCCAGGAAAAGCGTGACGCCGCCGTCCCAACTGACCAGGATGCGCATGCTGAAAGACCAGCTCTGCGGAAGAACGCAGAAAACCGCAACGCCGACGGTCAGCGCAATCCAAAACCGCAGATGCTGCGCAAAGAACTTGATCGGAACGCTCCCGCGCCGGGTTGTGCCTGGAAGTCGTCATCGAGCCGTGACGCGCGGCCACGCCGCTCCGGAAGACCCGCCTCCTGGGAACCCGCCGGTCACGTGTCGTGGAACCATACACGGCGCAGAGCCATTTGACCATGAGAGACGCGACCGGACGGCGCCGGCCGTGATCGGATGCCGCGAATGGGCCGCGCACGGCGGATGGAATTATCGATTAAACTGTCCGTGCAGGCCTGACCTCGCCTCCGGTCCGTTTGGAGTCGCGGTCACCCCGGATTCCTGACGTCGGAATTCTTGCCGGAGCCGTCAATGCCCAAGCCATCCTCGGAACACATCGCTCACGCGCCGATCGACGTGCAATGGGTCGGTGGCCTGACATTCGAAGCTGGCCGGGTGCAAGGGCCCACCGTCCGCATCGACGGCAATGCGCAGACGGCGCCGAGTCCGTTCGACATGCTGCTGGCGGCGATTGCCGCCTGCGCCTCGGTGGACGTGGTGACGATTCTCGAAAAGCAGCGTACGCCGGTTGAGGCGCTCAACGTGCGCATCGAGGCAGAGCGCGTGGATTCGGCGCCGCGCCGCCTGGCTTCGGCCATTCTGCACTTCAGCATCACGGCACCTGGAGCGACGCTTGAAAAGGCCACGCGGGCGGTGGAGCTTTCCGTCACCAAGTACTGCAGTGTTCGCTCGTCGCTCACTGTCGAGGCCTCGGTGGCCTGGACGGTGGAACTCCAAGCCTGACGTGGCATCGCGGGCAGCCGTTGTCCCCGGTGAGTGCATCGGCGCATGAGCGGACAGGGCGCGTCCGGGACCGGCCGGATGCCCAGAGGGTCCGAGGCCGGTAGGAACATGCGGGCAACGCAACGTCGGTGCGATTCGCGGACACGCGCCACCATTGTTTCGGCCAAGCTCCTGGTCGATGAACGCGCAGATGATTTGAGACTCAGTCAAGCCGCAAATGCCCCGGGGGCGATGTGTTTCGATGCGGCAGGCCGAACCGAGGCAGACTGCGTCCGGAGTGCTGCGTCCGCCGTTTCCGTTGCGATCGCCGAAGCGGCGGGACTGGACCGCCAGCCGGGGTTACAGTAGCTTAGGACTGCGGGCAACGCTGTCGCGCACCGATATCGCGGCGAACATGCAGCCGCCCATACGAGACGCTCTCGCGCGACGCAGGTAGCAACACGGCAGGTCCCTCCGCTCATGGCCCTCATCAGCGTCGTACAAGAACTTGCGTTCGCGAGAAGCCTGTCCGGAATCCAGAAAATCGTTCGGGCTGCGGCGCGCAGACTGACGAACTCGGATGGCGCGACGTTCGTGCTGCGCGAGCAGGACCAATGCTACTACGCGGATGAGGATGCGATTTCGCCACTGTGGAAGGGCATGCGCTTCCCGATGGACATCTGCATCAGCGGCTGGGCCATGACCCATCGTCGGGCCGCCGTGATCCCCGATGTCTATGCCGACGCCCGCATACCGGCCGACCTCTACCGGCGGACGTTCGTGAAGAGTCTGGTGATGATGCCGATCCGCAGTCTCGACCCGGTGGGAGCGATCGGCGTGTACTGGGCGACGCGCCACGAGGCGTCGGACGACGAGGTGCGACTGCTTCAGGCGCTCGTCGATGCCACGGCGGTCGCGATGGAGAATGTGCGCCTCTATGATGAACTCGAGCGCCGGGTCCGGGAACGCACCTGCGAACTGGAGGCCGCGCGGGAAGCCACGCAGCGGGCACTGGAGAGTGCCGAGCGCGCGAATCGCGCCAAGGGCCGGTTCCTGGCCACGGCCAGCCACGACTTGCGCCAGCCGTTGCAGAGTCTTTCGTTTCTCAATGGCAGCCTCCGCCGGATGGTCCGCGATCCCGTGGCCGTTGAAGCTCTGACCCAGCAGGAACTCGCGATCAGCGTCTCGTCACGGTTGGTCAACGCACTGCTTGACATCAGCAAGCTCGAGTCCGGCGCCATCCGGCCGGAGATCACGGAATTCGGCATCGCGGATCTCATCGAGGAACTGCGTCAGGAGTTTGAAACGCAAGCCACCGGCAGCCACCTGGAATTCCGCGTGGATGTCTGCGAGGCACGGGTGCGCAGCGATCCGTCGCTCGTCGGGCAGATTCTTCGTAACCTCCTTTCAAACGCCATCAAGTACACCCGCGAGGGCCGCGTGGCGCTGCGCTGCCTTCCAGCGGCGGGGGCGTTGCGCCTGCAGGTGGTTGACACCGGAGTGGGCATTCCTGCCGATGAGCTGACGCACATCTTCGACGAGTTCTACCAGGTCGGAGTGCCGCACAACCGTTCGCGCGCAGGCTTCGGGCTGGGCCTGAGCATCGTGGACCGGCTGGTGAAGCTTCTGAACCTGAGGCTTGATGTCCGCTCGGAGCCCGGTCACGGATCGGTGTTCACGCTGGAGCTGCCGCTCGGCGGCGCTTCGCTCACGATCAACGGTCCGCCCTCGGGAGCGCTGGTCGCGCAGCCGCAGCAGACACCGGGCGGCGGCCGGCGCGTCCTGCTGGTGGAGGACGACAAGGGCGTGCGCGAGGCGACGCGTCTGCTGCTCGAGTCGACCGACTACAGGGTGGCAACCGCGGCGACCCCTGACGAGGCGCTCGAGCAGGTGGACGTTCATGGTGCTCCCGAAATCGTCATCAGCGACTTTCATCTCGAGTGCCCGCAGACGGGACTGGACGTGATCGCCGCGCTGCGCGGCAAGTTCGGACGGCAGCTCAACGTCATCCTCGTCTCCGGCGACACATCGCCCGCGATCAGGGGCGTCGTGCCGGACCGGCACATGCGGATCGTCAGCAAGCCGGTCGAGGCCGAGCAGCTGTTGCGGCTGATCAACGAACTCATCGGAAGCGCCGGGGCCGCGTGACTCGCGCCCATCGCCAGCCGGGCGAGCTGTCCCCCTGGTTGGAGGGCGGTCTCGGCGAAAGCCGCCGATACACGCCTTCGGGGCCCGCCAGAGGAGCGGCCGTGGACGTTCGCCGGCCGCGCGCCTCGGTGTCTGCCTGTCAGCGGATCGAGCCCGTGCCGACATCGGCGACGTTTCGGAGTGTGGCCACGTGACGCAGGAAGGCAATGACCGCGCAAGCCATTGGCAGAACGTCTACCGGAGCAGGAGTCCCGAATCGGTGAGCTGGTATCAGCCTCGGTTGGTCCTGTCTCTGGAACTGCTCACTGCCGCCGGACTTTCGGCCGCTTCACGGCTCATCGACGTGGGCGGCGGTGCCTCGACACTGGTCGACGCCATGCTGGATCTTGGCGTGCGCGCCGTGACGGTTCTGGATGTGTCCGAAGAGGCGCTCGCGCAGGCCCGGAATCGGTTGGGCGAACGCGCGCAAGTCGTCACCTGGTACGTGGGAGATGTGTTGGGACTGTCGCTGCCGCAGGCAGGCTTTGATTTCTGGCACGACCGGGCCGTGATGCACTTTCTAACCGACCCTGCCGACGCGGCGCGATATGCGCAGGCGGCGGCGGCGGCGCTCAGCGTCGGCGGGCATGCGCTGATCGCCGGATTCGCGCCGGACGGACCCAAACGATGCAGTGACCTGCCCGTCGCGCGACGGTCCGCGGAAGACATCGCCGCAATATTCGCACCGGCATTCGCACTTGTGCGGCAGCGCACTGAACGGCACCGCACGCCGGCTGGGGCGGAACAGTCGTTCGTGTACACCCTTCTGAGGCGACGCTGATAGCCGGCGCGCTCGCGCACGATGATTTCGGGGCCCGGGAACGCGCCGCAGTTCATCGGGCGTCGGGTCCGCTGCGCCTCTCGTGCGTGGCGCGGTGTCGCGTTGAGAGCGGCGTATTGCCGATCGGGATACGTTCCAGTGTTCAACCGGGAACACGCACCAATGCGCCGGTCTGGTCGGTCAGGACGGCGTTGCCCACGGTCGTTGCATCAATTAAGATTCCAGACGTATCACCCGAAGGCGCCGACCGGCGTCAGACCCGATCTCCGGGTGCAGCTCGCACGATCGGACCGGATTCGATCTGGTCAAAGGGTGCCTGCAGGTCTGCCTCCGGCCAGCGTGGCCAGGCAATGGGCATGCGAGTCAGGGAGCACTCGAGCGGGATATTCGGCTGCATGATGGCTCAGGCGGGCGGAGGTTCAGGTGAACGGCGACTGTGATGGCAGCGGCAAGACGGCGACGGATACGCGACTCACGCAGGCAGACGTTCGCGGCGACCCGGCCGCGAATCCCACCCCGGGCAAGCGCGAACTCTTTTACGCGTTCCTCGTGGTGTTTTTCGGAATCATGGCGGTCACCCTCAGCCAGCAGAACGCCATTGGGCTGATTCCGCTCAAAAATCTCCTCAAAAACGACCTCCACGAAACCAAAGCCGCTACCGCGGCGTTTTTTTTCTGGCTCGGCATCGCCTGGTACCTCAAGCCGTTCTTCGGGATCTTCACCGATGCGTTCGCGCTTTTCGGTACGCGTCGCAAGAGCTACATCGTGGCCGGGGCTGCGCTGTCGGTCGCGAGCTTCATCGCGCTCATCTATACGCCGCACCGGTACACCCCTCTGTTGGAGATGTGCATTGCCATCAACGCATTCATGGTGATGACCAGCACCGCCGTCGGTGGCTACATGACGGAGAAGGCGCAGGCGCTGCAGGCGTCGGGGGGATTCGCTTCCATCTTCCAGATCGCCTACCAGACGGCGGGTGTCGTCGGCGGGCCGCTCGGCGGAATTCTGGCCGGCGTGGCCTTCGGATGGACCGGCGCGGCCAGCGCGGCCATCATGTTCCTGCCCATACCGGCGGCAATCTTTTTTCTCAAGGAAAAGCGTGTCCAGGTCGATTCGCGGAAGCTGCTCGGCGATGCCCGCAAGCAGCTCAAGAAGATCGTCAGGGCAAAGACGATGTGGGTCGCGGCCTGTTTCAGCTTCCTCTTTTATTTCGCGCCGGGCATCCAGACCGCGTTGTTCTACAGGCAGCAGAACGTGCTGCACATGAGCACCGAGCAACAGGGGCTGATGTTCTTTCTGAACGGCATCTTCGCGATGGCGACGGCGACGCTTTACGGCACGTTTGCGGCCAAGCGCTGGACCCTGCGCCGGCTGCTCTTCTGGTGCATTCTCGCCGGCGCCCTCGCGCAGATGTGTTATGCCTTTTACGATTCCATGGGCCAGGCGTACGTCATCGAGAGCTTGTGGGGGCTGGGCTGGGCGGCGGCGGACATGTCTTTGACGGACCTGTACATGCGCGCCACTCCGGAAGGCAGCGAGGCACTCGGCTTCTCACTGATGGTCAGTGTCCGCAATCTGTCGTTGTTCGGTGCCGACTGGATCGGCTCGAAGGCGATGGACATGTACCACCTTCACTTCAGTACGATGGCGATCGCCAATGGCGCGGTATCCCTGATTGCGCTGCCCTTCGTGTTTTTCCTGCCGGGATTTCTCGTCGACCGCAAGGACACTCGCGCCGAAGCCAAGGCCGTAGCCGCGACGGCCGCGGGCAAGACCGTGATCGAAACGTAGTGTTCCGGGAAGCCTGCGCAGGCCTCGCTCAGGTGATTCCCGACCATGGCGCACCGGCCGGTGTTTCCGCTGCCTGTAACCATGCGCTCGACTGCGGGCGGGCACCGGGGCTCGGAATCCGCTACGGAGACGGCGGCGTCGACACCGGCGGGCTGCAGGCCAAATCGGCTGAAGGTGCCTGGCTGTCAGACCCTGCGGTCCCTGCCCCGAGAAGTCAGTCGAGATCGAACCGATCGAGATTCATCACCTTGGTCCACGCGGCCACGAAATCCGTCACGAACTTCGCGTGCGCGTCGGCAGAGCCGTAGACCTCGGCAATCGCGCGCAGCTCCGAATTGGATCCGAAGATGAGGTCGACGCGGGTGGCCGTCCACTTGAGTTTGCCGTTCGCGCGGTTGCGTCCCTCGAAGACATCTGCGTCGGATGTGGGCGTCCATTCCGTACTCATGTCCAGCAGGTTCACGAAGAAATCGTTGCTCAGCGTGTGCGGATGCAGAGTAAACACGCCATGCTCGCAGTTGGCGTAGTTCGCGCCCAGGACGCGCAGCCCACCCACGAGCACCGTCATCTCGGGCGCGGTCAGCGTCAGCAGCTGCGCCTTGTCGAGCAGAAGTTCCTCGGGCGGTACGGCGTATCTGCCTTTGATATAGTTTCGAAAGCCGTCTGCGCAGGGCTCGAGGTAGGCGAAAGACTCCACATCGGTCTGCTCTGCAGTGGCATCGGTGCGACCCGGCGCGAAGGGAACGGTCACATCGCGCCCGGCGTTGCTGGCCGCACGCTCGATTGCCGCTGAGCCACCGAGGACGATGAGATCGGCGAGTGATATTTGCCTGCCGTCGGACTGCGAAGCGTTGAACTGGCTGCGGATCGCTTCGAGTTTGCCCAATACCCTGGCCAATTGCGCGGGCTGGTTGACCGCCCAGTCTTTCTGGGGCGCAAGACGGAGGCGCGCTCCGTTCGCGCCGCCGCGCTTGTCGGATCCACGGAAGGTGGAGGCCGAAGCCCATGCGGTCCCGATGAGCTCCGGGATGGACAGTCCCGAAGCGAGGACGGTGGATTTCAGGTCCGCAGCATCCTTAGCATCGATCAGCGGGTGATCGACCGCCGGGACGGGATCCTGCCAGATCAGCTCCTCGGCGGGGACCTCTGGGCCGAGATAGCGCGACCGGGGGCCCATGTCCCGGTGCGTGAGCTTGAACCAGGCCCGGGCGAAGGCATCCGCAAATTCCTGCGGATGCCGGTGGTAGCGCCGCGAAATCTGCTCGTACACCGGATCGACACGCAGCGCGAGGTCGGTGACCAGCATCGTCGGTGCGTGGTGCTTCGATGAATCGAAGGCGTCCGGTATCGGGGTCGCACCGCCTTTCGCCCGGTACTGATAGGCGCCGGCCGGGCTCCTGGTGAGTGCCCACTCGTAGCCGAACAGATTCTCGAAGAAGTAATGGCTCCATTTGGTCGGTGTCTGCGACCAGGTGACCTCGGGGCCGCCGGTGATCGTGTCATGGCCCTTACCGGTGCCGTGACGGCTCTTCCAGCCGAGGCCCATCTGCTCAATGGGCGCCGCCTCGGGTTCGGGACCGACCAGCTTCGGGTCGCCGGCGCCGTGTGTCTTGCCGAAGGTATGTCCGCCAGCAATCAGCGCAACGGTTTCCTCGTCGTTCATCGCCATGCGTTTGAAGGTCTCACGGATGTCGATGGCCGCGGCAGCCGGATCCGGCCTGCCGTTCGGGCCTTCCGGATTCACGTAGATGAGCCCCATCTGCACGGCCGCCAGCGGATTTTCGAGCTGCCGCGTGCCGCTGTAGCGCCGCTCGCCCAGCCAGATGTCCTCCCGTCCCCAGTAGGCGGACTCGTCGGGCTCCCACACGTCGGCGCGTCCGCCGCCGAAACCGAATGTCTTGAAACCCATCGACTCGAGGGCGACATTGCCGGCGAGAATCATCAGGTCGCCCCAGGAAATTTTCCGGCCATATTTCTGCTTGACGGGCCACAGGAGGCGCCGCGCTTTGTCGAGGTTCGCGTTGTCCGGCCAGGAGTTGATCGGTGCAAAACGTTGCTGGGCGGCACCCGCACCGCCGCGACCATCCCCGACGCGGTACGTGCCGGCGGCATGCCACGCCATGCGAATCATGAGCCCGCCATAGTGGCCAAAATCGGCCGGCCACCAGTCCTGGCTCTGCGTCATCAGCGCATGGAGGTCCTTCTTCAGCGACTTGAAGTCGATGGTGTTGAATTCCTCCGCATAATTGAAGTCCTCACCCATCGGGTTCGACGGCGGCGAATGCAGTCTCAGTATTTTCAGGTTCAGCTGGTTCGGCCACCAGTCGCTGTTGGAGCGCATCGCGAGATTCGTCATCCCGTGCGCAACCGGGCATTTCAATTCAGTGGACATGGCAATCTCCATTGATCGCGGCACAGGTCTGAGGCAAACGGAACTTCGCGCGGCATTCGCGGCGCAGCTCGCTGCCCGGCTGCGAGCGAGACCAACTCTAGTACAACGGTCAGGCGCTGTGAAGCACGACGATCCTATCGCCCCGATAGGACGCCTCTATGACCATCGCCCCGGTTTCCCATTCCAATCGGGCTGCCGCCGCTTGTTTCAGCGCCTGGGTTGCTTGCGGCGCCGGTCTCCATGCCGTGGAGATGAGACCGAAGCGGCGCGGCGTGTCCGGGCCGATGCTGCGCTCGCAAGCGCCCGGCAACTGGTGGAAATCGGGAGACGCGCCAGCGATGCTTGGAGACGGACATGCGTGCTCGCCCGCGCTATGAAGTCCGACCGTTCGAGCGCGTCGACCTGCATGTGTCGCACGCATTGATTTCGGCAGATCCGGCATCCATCGAATCGGAATTCCACGAGGCGCTGAGTGTTCCCGGAACGATCCGCAAGACGCTCGATGCGCAGCGCCGAGGTGCAGACGCCGTCATCATCGACTGCATGGGGAATCCGGGTCTGCACGCCTGCCGCGACGTGGTGTCGATTTCCGTGCTTGGACCGTGCCAGACCTCCCTGCACGTCACGGTGCTCGAAATCGGCGCGGATCCGGACAGGCTCCAGGACGCGTTGACGGGTGAGTCCGCAGTGGCCGTCCGTGACGATCACGCGGAGGTCGTCGTGCCCGGCTGCGCCTCGGTGCCGCTCACGAGCGCGGTTGCGCGTCGACACCGGTGTATCCAATACGGGCGTCGACGACGTGCGTCCCGCTGTGGGAATGGTGCCCCCGGCTGAGCGCCTTACGTCCGGAATCTGCGTCCTCAGGAACCACACCCGACCGGCCGAAAAGCCGATCAGATCGTGACCAGATAAGTCGACGGGGCATTTTCCATGTGGCCCTTCGATACTGCAGAAGCCGTGGAATGCTTACGACTGCGCAAGCAGAGCGTGGGAGACGTATACCGCAAGCGCAATTCCCAGAACCACCATGAGCGCCGACAGGGCAAGGTCCATCCGCGGACCGTCGGACCGGCGATCCGGGGAGTCGATCGCCTGCGTGGTGCGGACAAACCGCACCGCTGCCATCGCCACCATGGCGGTGCCGGCGATGATCAATATCAGTCCGGCCACGTCGCCGAACCCGCCACCGGGAACCGCGACGCTGCGCGCATGGGCGGCCGCCAGGGATCGGGCCGCAATTTTCAGAAATAGATTGAACTTCGCAACCAGGAAACCGAATGCCATCACCGCAATCGCCGTGCGCACCCAGGCGAGAAAGGTTCGTTCGTTGGCTGCGTGATCAGAGAAATGATCGATCATCTGCGTGGTCCTCGCATCGACGGCAGTCCCGTGATCATGCGCGCTTCGATGTACAGGTGACTGCAAGGGTGGCAGGGATCCGGCCATCCCGTGTGACTCCTGCGTCACGATCGCTGCCGCGCTCCCCGGTGACTGGCGCGAAACTCCCGACGTGCGGTGAAGTGCTCCGTCGCCCCAAAAGAAGGTCAGCGCCAGCCATTACTCCACCCTCTGGATGTAAAACGATTGAGGTTCGCAGTCTGGAGTCAGGAAGGGGCAGACTTTCGCCAACGCGTCAAAGTGCTGATGTTTCAGCAGGTTGAGCGCCGCAATGATCTTCCAGTTGCGATTGTGCGTGAGGAAGGCCTCGAGCAGATATTGTTCGTTCCACAGCCACATTCTCTCAAGCAGCCAGCCCTTATGATAGTCCCTGGGCGAGAGGATATCGTGGATGTGGACGATGACGCCGGCCTTCAAAATCGGAAGAATCTCCAGGTATTCGGTCAGGACGTCTCCCTGAGGTCGAATCACGTGAGACGAATCGATGAACAGGATGTCCCCGGCCTCAAGTTCATGGAAGATATTCTTGTCCACCTCTTCGACCTTTTGCCGAATGACCGTCGGCCCCAGCGTCTCGAGCCATGGGGCCTCGAAGGGCTCGATGCATATGTGCATGGCTCCGCCATTGCGATTTAGCGCCTCCCTGGCGATGAGCGTAGAATTGCCGCTGCCGATTTCAATGAAACGGCGCGGCCTGTTTGCGCGAATCATCTGGTAGAGAAATTCCGCGTCGCCGCGCTCGAAGGTTCCGTTGTCGACAGAGAACGGCGCTTTGCCACGCTCGGGAGCCACGACCTGTCGCAGCTCGTCCCGGTGACGCAGGCTGTCGAGCAGTGCGAGTTGCTCGGGAACGTTCCAATCGATTCCTGGGAGGCTTCTCTCCGACTCAAGTGGAAATCTCAGATCCCGTGCATCAATGAACGGCTCGTAGTAGTGCTTTTTCAGTGGCAGGACGCCGATTTTGATCAGGGTTGCGCGACACAGCCGCAGCCGGTGCAGACCCATCCTTCGAACGGATTTCAAAATCAGGGCGGCAGGCAATACGAGCGGTAGAAGCAGGAAATCCAATAGCGGCGTCGTCACGATTGAGGCCAGTCGTGACCTGTTCTTGCGTCGTTTCGTCATTTGAGAAGGTTGATCCACTGTTCGTGAGACAATATGTGGCGCGTACCGCCTCAGCGGTACGGGTGCCGAAAACTACGTGCCAGCACTAGGTACCAGATTGGTGGAAAAGTAGCAAAGCGTGCAAGTATACCGATCGGCTGAGCCCGGCGGATTTGGCCGGGCCCGCCGCGGCCGGCCGATGTCGGCAGGCGGTGTCGCGCCCGCCGGTATCACCAGCAGCCCGTCACCTGCGGAGAGGCCGGAAACAGGTGTTTGGCTACCCCCATTTGACCCTGAAGGAATGGCTGCTCCGACGTTTGCCTGCCAGGCAACCTGGCTTGTCGTCGTATCGAGGCCGTATACGTTACCGGATGACGAGCCGATGAACACGTACTGGTTGACCACGATCGGTGAAGTCGTCAACTGCCCGTCGCCGGTGAAGGTCCAGTTCACGGTATTGGTGCTGAGTGCGACCGCGCTCAGGGTTCCTCCCTGCAGGAAATATCCCGTCTGACCCTCAACTGCTGGAAGAACGTCAGCGCTGTAGTTGCCGAGGATTTTGCTGGTTTGCGCGTCGAAACGCGTGCCCGTCACCGTTCCAGTGCTGTCCGTGACCGGGCATATACGACTCCGCCTGACACGACGGGCGTGCTCCCGCCGCCTCCGGCGGAACAACCTCCATCGGTGAACCATATATTTGCAGCCGTGGCGGGCCTGGTGTCCAACGTGGAACAGACCGGCGCGAGGTATACTCCGTTCAGGGTCACTGCAAGACTGCGAAAGCCATCTCCGCCTGCCCATGGTACATCACCGCTGCTCTCCGACAGCGCATATTGGGTCACATTGGTTGTCTGAAACACGAACCCATTCGCTGCCGTCGGTGGGCCAACGAAGCCATATTCGCCACCTCTGGCAAGCACCGAGTTCCACTTGGCTGTTCCAGTTGTGGCCGCGTCATAAGCCTGTACTTGCGGGGCTCCCACGGATGCGGCGCTGACCACAAACACGGTGCCGGCATCGTAAGCAGCATCCGCGTCACCCGATATCGCGATCGGACCCCAGACCACGGCGCCCGTCGCCTCGTCCAATGCCACAAGCGCGCTATCACCGCCTTCAGAAACGGTGACGGACACTTTGCCGTCAGCAATCAACGCATAGGATGGCGTACCTCCGACATCCGTGCTCCAGGAGCTCGAGACGGGCAGGGTCACGTTTAATTCTATGGCGCCGGAGTGTTCCGGGTTTATCTGTACCGCAACGGCGTCTTTCGACGGAGGGAGGATGGTCACATTTCCGGAAGACCATGACCTGCTCCCCGCCGTCTGGACGGTCACAGATGCCGTTCCGGCACTGGCGATGTCGGCGGCCTGGATCTGAGCGAGAGCCTCGGTGGAGGAAACGTACGTTGTGGTTCTGGCAGTGGCGTTCCATTGCACAGTGGAGGACGTCGTAAAGCCCTGACCCAATACGGTCAGGGTAAATCCGGCACCGCCGGTGGTGACGCTGGTCGGGGAAAGACCGGTAATCACGAAGGTGCCCGGAGTCGAAATCGCGCCGAAGGTATCCCCTGGTGTCGAGACCTGAACTGCTGCGTCACTGGCGGTGGAAACATCCAATGAACCAATCTGCGCGGTCAATTCCGTGGGGCTCACATACGTGGTCTGTCTGGCACTTCCGTCCCAATCGACTACGGATTGGCCGGTGAAGCCGCTGCCGGTGATCCGGAGAAAGAATCCGGATGCTCCTGCCGGGACGGAAGCACGACTTATGGAGCTGATCTCGGGAGGCCCAACAGCTACGGTATAGGCGGGCATCTGCGCAGAGCCTTAGTGGTACACCCGCTTGCCGATCAAGCTGCTCTTCGCGCCCTGCGGCACGAGGCACAAGCTGGGCGTGAGGCCCGCGAAGGGCGAGACCGTCAACGGCACCGACGTGTCGCGTTGCCGCGTTGCCGACCTGATCACCAAGATCATCGCCCGTCCGTCGCTGCACCTGCACGGCAACCTGGGGATCGACAAACCCGGCACCGATGGCGACAAGCCATCGTTCTACTGAATTCGATCGTGGCACTGGTGGCTGCCTCTGGCCGACCGCGGAAATTCCCGTCAGCGTCGGTCTTGGATCGCCGAATGTTGAAAAGCCGAGAGATGCCGATTTAAGCGTTTAATTCGCACTTGGAAATTGAAACTCAGGCCAAGTGCTGCGGCGCTCGGCAAAAAGAGCCCGGGTCTGCTTGTCAAGATGAGCCCGGCGGGGTGACAGGATAGCGCGCATGATTTGGCGCGCACGATCGCCAAGGGGACGGGGGCGGATCGGGCC
>JAKAFQ010000474.1 GCA_021817875.1 Pseudomonadota bacterium | reverse complement strand
GCGATCCGACGCAATCAGCGCCAGCTGCTCGCCCTGCAGAGCACGCTGCGCGTCATGGAGCAGGATTTCGTGCAGCTCGCCCCGCGGCCGATCCGCTCGCCCGAGGGCCAGGGCTGGCTGCCGGCGCTGCTCGCGACGCCCTCCGGTTCCGGCTCATCCGACTCGGACAGCAGCTCCGCCGCCCCGGCGCTGGTGCAGCTGACGCGCGCGGGCTGGAGCAATCCGATCGGCGTGCAGCGCCCGTAGCTCGAGCGGGTCGCGTACGTCTTCGACCACGGCACGCTGATCCGCGAGCACTGGAACGTGCTCGACCCGACCCTGAGTGACCTGCCGGTCAAGCGCAATCTGCTCAAGCACCTGCGCAGTGTGCGTTTCCGCTACCTCAACGATGCCCGTCAATGGGTGACCCAGTGGCCACCGACGCAGGTGGGCGCGTTGTCCGACTCGTACTACCGCATGCGCCCGCTCGCCGTGCGGGTGACGATCGAGACCCGCGAATGGGGCCGGATCGTGCGCATTTTCGAGATTCCCGGATGAGCGGCCGATGCCACCGATGAGCGAGTCACGCCGGCTCGCGATACCCGGGCGCAGGCACGGCGGGGCTCGCCTGGGGCAGCGCGAGCGCGGGGTGGCGCTGCTGATCGCCATTCTGCTGGTGGCGCTCGGCACCCTGATCGCCACCTCCCTCGCCTACGACGACGCGATGACGACGCGCCGCACCATCGCGGAGTTCGACTATGACCAGGCGCTGCTGATCACCGAGGGCACCGAAGCGTTTGCCGCCTACGGCCTGCAGCAGACGCTGCGCAACGACTCGGCCGCCACCTACCCGGCCCAGGCCTGGGGCCAGCCGCTGGGGCCGATCGAGGTCGCCCCGGGCGTCACGCTCGAGGGCTCCCTCGAGGACCTGCAGGGGCGGTTCAATCTCAACGACCTGGTGCAGGCCGGCGACGTCACGCCGAACCTGACGGCCGTCGCCGCGTTCCAACAGCTGCTCAAGATGGTGGGCCTGCAGCCGGTCTGGGCCGAGGACATGGTGAACTGGATCGACCGCAATCCCTCGCCGGTCTACCCCAACGGCGCCAGCGACACCGCGTACCTCGAGATGGATCCGCCCTACCACACGCCGAACCTGCCCATCACCAGCGCCAGCGAGCTGCTGGCGCTGCCGGGTTTCGGGCGGGCGCGCTTCGAGAAAATCGCCGCGTATGTCACCGCGCTGCCCGTGGGCACGCCGCTCAACGTCTGCTCGGCCTCGCCCTACGTGCTCGATGCCTTCCTCGGCCACCAGGAGTACAGCGCCGACCCCCGGCAGTTCGCCCGCGACCGCGCCGCCGCCGGCGGCTGCTTCCCGACACTGAAGGAGTTCCAGACGGCCTACACCAATACCGGGTCGTCAGGATCACCGTTGAACACCGGACAGCTCGCGAATTTCCTGCGCAACTTCAGCGAGCAGTCGAGCTGGTTCCGGCTGAGCACCTATGTCAGGTCCGGCTCGACGGAGTTCGCCTTCTACTCGCTGCTGTACCGCGACTCCACCAGCGGCCTGGTGCGTCCCATCCTGCGCAGCGACACGCCCAACTAGGCGCCTCGGGGCCCCTATACTATCGCCCATGGCCGATCCGCTCCTGCTCAGGCTGCCCCGCACTCCGCAACAGCATGCGACCTGGCTCGTCCTCGGCGCCGCGCCGGGCGAGCGCTCCCCGGAGAGCGGACCGCTGACGCTCGCCGCCTCGCGCGCGGCCGGCCGGCCGGTGATCGTGCTGGTTCCGGGCGCCGATGTGCTGCTGATGCAGCCGCAGCTGCCGGCCGGCCGATCGGGCGCCAAGCTCCAGCAGCTCGTGCCCTATGCCCTCGAGGAACAGCTCGCCGAGGACATCGACGCGCTGCACTTTGCGATCGGCCGGCGCTCGGGAGCGCGCACGCCCGTGGCCGTCGTGGCGCGCCGGAAGATGGACGAATGGCTCGCCGGACTGCGATCGAGCGGCATCGAGCCCGCGGCCCTCCATGCCGACAGCCAGCTCCTGCCGGACAACCCCACGCAGGCCGTGGCGCTGCTCGAGGACGACTCGGTGACGGTGCGCACGCCCTCGGGGACCGTGACCCTGCTGCCGGTGGACACCCTGGGCGAGGCGCTCGAGAGCCATCCGCCGCAAGCCCTGCCCGAGGTCGCGAGCCAGGGGCTGATCCTGTACGCCGGGCAGGACCAGTGGGAGCGCCACGCGGGCAGCGTCGAGGCGCTGCGCGAGCGTCTGGAGGGCATCCAGGTACATCTGCTCGGCACCGACCCGCTGCTGCTGTTCGCGCAGCAGCTCTCGAAGGGATCGCCGATCAACCTGCTGCAGGGGCCGTATGCCTCGCGCGGCACCCTCGGGTCCGGTTGGCGGGCGTGGCGCGTGGCGGCCGGGCTGCTCGGCGCCCTGATCGTGCTGCACCTCGCCGGCCAGGGCACGGAGCTGATCGTGCTCAGACAACGCGACCGCCAGCTCGATGCGGCCATCGGACAGGTGTTTCACGCCGCCATGCCGGGCACTCAGGGCACGCAGGAGGCCCGGCGCCGCATGGCGCAGCGGCTGAAGCAGATCCGGGCAGGCGAGGCCGAGGGAGGATTCCTCACGGCACTCCGGACCCTGGCGCGGGCCCGCGCGGCGGCGCCCGGAACACGGTTCGAGGCGATGAGCTTCCGCTCCGGTGTGCTCGATCTGAAGCTCTCGGCCCCGACGGTCGATGGGCTCGACCGTCTGACCCGCTCGCTCGGGCAGCAGGGCTGGCAGGCCCATCTGGTGAGCGGCACCCCCCAGGGATCGAGGTTCGAGGGGGACATCCGCTTGAGCCGGGGGAGCTGAGCCGGTGGCCGCGATGCCCGGTTTGCGGTCATGGCAGTCGCTCTCGGGTCGCGAGCGGCGCACGCTGCTCATCGGGGGCGGCATCGCCCTGGTGTTGTTCTGCCTCGCGGTCGTCCTGCCGCTCGATCGCTCCGTCGCCCGGCTCAGCCACCGCGTGGCGAGAAAGCAGGCCGATCTCGCCTGGATGCGCACGGTGGCCCCGGAGCTCTCGGCGGCCGGTCCGGCGCCCTCCTCGGCAGGTGAGCCGCTGATCGTCCTCGTCAACGAATCGGCGCGCCAGGCCGGGCTCGGCGGTGCCCTCGCCGACAGCGCGCCGAGCGGCAACGGCGGGCTGCGCGTGCAGCTGCACCAGGCGCCCTTCGATGCGCTCGTCGGCTGGCTCGCCCGGCTGCAGCAGCGCTACGGCGTGCAGGTGCAGTCGGCCCGCATCGACGGCACTGCGGCAACGGGCGTGGTCGATGCCTCGTTCGTTCTGGGAAAACCCTAGGAGACGAGCGGACTCATGAGGCACCGACTGGCGCCATCGGACACGGTCTGCGGCTTGCGCGGGGCAGGCCCCTAGTGGCGCGGCGCGCCCCCCAGGGCCGCTCCGAGCCCGCCCCGAGCACCGCCCGCCGCACGTTGTGGGTCAGCCTGCTCGCGCTCGCGGCGTTCCTCGCCATCCTCATCGCCCGTCTGCCCGCCCGGTGGGTGCTGCCGGCGGCGCGCCCCGCGCTGCGCTGCCTCAGCATCGAGGGGTCGATCTGGAACGGTGACTGTGCCGGGGCGACGGTGAGCGGTACGCCGCTCGGGGATCTCACCTGGCAGCTGCGGCCCGCACGCCTGTTCGCCGGGCAGCTCGCGGCGCGAGTGTGGGCAAGGCGTGCCCGGGCCTCGGCGCGCGCCGAGGTGGCGCTCGGGCTGGGCGGGACGCTGACGGCAAGACACGTTCGCATCGATCTGCCGCTCGACCCGACACTGCTGCCGATGCTGCCGCACCAGATCAGCGGCACCGCTCACGTGCGGCTCAGCCGCATCGCACTCGCCCGAAACGGCGCGGTGCGCCAGATCCAGGGACGCATCGCCGTGTATCACCTGGTCGACAGCAGCGGCCAGCGCACCCCGCTCGGCAGCTTCGCGGTGACCTTTCCCGCTGGCCCGGGCGA
>JAKAFQ010000473.1 GCA_021817875.1 Pseudomonadota bacterium | reverse complement strand
CGATCTCGGCAGGCTCGGCCCGGCGATCAGGGCGCATCGCAGCGATGCGTCGAATGCGATGCGCCTGTCCGGCCGGGCGACTGTGACCGAGCGATCTGCCCGCATAGACTCGCTGCCCTTTCAGCGACACCGCAGTGAGGAATGGGATTGTGCTCGAACTCGTCCCCATGACGGTGAAAACCGCTCAGCGCCTGGTCAGGCAGTGGCACCGCCACCTGCCCACCGTCCAGGGCGGCCTCTTCGCCGCAGCCGTCGCGGAAGGCGATGAGGTTGTCGGCGTTGGCATTGCCGGCAATCCATGCCGGGTCTGGCAGGGCACCGGCCGCATCTATATCTTGCGGATCGCCGTCCGGGAGGGCATCCCGAATGGCTGCTCGATGCTCTACGGCGCGCTCGCGCGCGCCGCGAAAGCCCTCGGATACACCGAGGTTTGGACCTACACCCTCCCCGAGGAACCCGGCACATCGCTGCGTGCCGCCGGCTTCGCGTACATGGGCACAACGGACGGTGGCGAGTGGGACCGCCCCGAGCGGCCCCGGCAACTCGCACTCCACCCCGAGCCGAAACGCCGCTGGCGGCGGCGGCTTTCCGCACTGAGCGCCGCGAGGGCATAACCAATGGGCGTTTACGTCGATCAAGCTCAATACCGATATGGCAGGATGCTCATGTGCCATCTGCTGGCCGACTCGCCGGCCGAGCTGCACGCGATGGTCGAGCGCATCGGCGTTGCGCGGCGCTGGTACCAGCACTCGGCGAGCACGCCTCACTACGATATCGCCAAGGGGAAGCGCGCGCTCGCCCTCCGCTTCGGTGCCATCGAGGTCGACCGCACGGAGCTCGCCGCGATAATCCATCGCATCCATGACGGAATTCGTGAACGCACGTCCGTCGGATTGGCGTGGGCGGAGGACATCCTGCATCACCGACGTGCCAGAGGCTCCGTCCAGTCATGACCGACAACGTCGTCCTCTTCGCGGACATGGCATTCAAGCTCCGCGGGGCGCGCTTGTTCCCAGATGACCGGTGCGAACACAAGAAAGTCACCCTCGACGATAACGGCGGGATCGTGACTTGCGATGATTGCGGTCGGCAACTGGATGCCTATCTGACGCTCCGGCGAATGTGCGCGAAGTGGGACGAGCATAAGCGCGAACTCGATGCCTACCGAGATCGACTCGCACGCGAGGCCGAAGGCTCCATGGTTTTGCGAGCGGCTCGCCAAGTCGAGAAGGCGTGGCGAAGCCGCTCGATGGCCCCGATTTGCCCGCACTGCGGCCAGGCAATCTTGCCCCAAGACGGCTTTGGCACCGCCGGCTTCGTCAACCTGCAGATGGAACTGCATCGGCGGAAGTTCAAGCAATCTACCGACGGAAGGTGAGGCGTGACAACCCTGCAACACCACCATACCGGACCGTCCACACCACCACCTAGCGCCGGATGCCCCGGCACTCAGTCTCTCTGCGCTTCCCTCGTGCGGCTGCTCTCGCGCACCCGCGTCGATCTCTCTTCCGAGAAGGCCATGCAGTCCGGTATCGCTGACGCCCTTACGACCGCCGGCCTCCCCTTCGAGCGCGAGTACCGGCTTTCGAGCGAAGACATCCCCGACTTCCTGATCCCATGCCCCCGCGAGCTCACCCGGTGGGTCGCGGTCGAATGCAAGCTCAAGGGTCGGGGCGGCGGGCCGCGCAAGATCGACATCTACCGCCAGATCGAGCGGTACGCGCGGCATCCGGAGGTCGCCGCCATCATCCTCGCCTCAAATCTCAGCATGGGGCTGCCGGCCGAGATCGGCGGCAAGCCCGTGTATGTCGCTTCCCTCTCCAAGGGGTGGCTGCTGTGAGCAGCAGCACTGCGTGCAGCATTCCCTTACCGCTTGCGATTCCGCAGCAAGCACGCGGACCGGTGGGCCGGACCTATGGGACCATGCAGTTAACTCCTGATGGCAAGCGGTGGGAACTCACGGACCTCGAACCGCACGTCGCGATCCGCTTCAAGCACCTCTTCCCGCGTGTGCCGAAGGAATCGGCCGGCCCCTTCCACCTGCCGAACGATCTGATGCACGCTGCGGACCTCGAGTGGTTCACCTTGCGCTATCCGCTCGCCATGACGGCCGAAGATCGTCACGTCCTCGAGACCGGCCGGCGTGGATGGGACCTCGAGCAGGCCGAACTCGAGCGCATCCTGCTGCCCGACTATCGAGCGCCCGCCATCGACGGCGTGAGGCCCGGACAGCGGATCCGCGACTACCAGGCGCAGGCGATCGAGGTTCTGCGTAGGCGCAAGAGTCTTCTCCTCGGTGATGAGGGCGGACTCGGCAAGACCTACACCGCGGCGGGATTCCTCGCGAGCACACCGGGTACGCTGCCCGCCGCCGTCGTCTGCGATGCCCACATGCAGCAGCAGTGGGTGGACAAGATCACCGCCTTCACGGCGCTCTCGGTCCACCTGATCAAGAAGGGCTCTCCGTACAACCTGCCGCCTGCGGACGTGTACATCTTTCGCGTGAGTCAGATCGGCGGGTGGATCCAGTTCTTCAAGTCGCACGGGGGTTTCTTCAAGGCTGCTGTGTATGACGAGCCGCAGAGCCTGCGCACCGGCAAGGGTACGCAGAAAGGTGCCGCGGCGTTCCTTCTCTCCCAGGGGGTCACGTACCGCCTCGGGCTCACCGCCACGCCGATCTACAACTACGGCATCGAGATGTGGAACGTGATGCAGTTCATCGACGACGCGGTGCTCGGCGAGTGGGCGGACTTCGAGCGCGAATGGGTCCTGCGGACGGTATCCCTGGGACAGGCCGGCGGGAGGATCAAGGACCCGAAGGCCCTCGGCACGTACCTGCGCGAGCAGCACGCCCTCATCCGCCGGCTCAAGAGCGACGTGGGGCAGCAACTGCCCAGGACTTCCATCATCGTCGAGACCATCGACTATGATGCGAAAACCGTCGAATCTGTCGAAGCGCTCGCTCAGCAGCTCGCCATTCGGGCTACCACCGGCAGCTTCATCGAGCGCGGCCAGGCGGCCCGCGAGCTCGATATCATGGTCCGCCAGACCACAGGGATCGCCAAGGCCAAAGCCGTCGCGACGTTCGCGCGACTCATGGTGGAAGCCGGCGAGCCAGTGCTGCTCGTCGGGTGGCACCGCGAGGTCTATCGGATCTGGCTCGAGGCACTCGCGGACTTGAAGCCCGCGATGTACACCGGGTCCGAGACCGCCGCGCGCAAGGAAGCCGAGAAGCGCCGGTTTCTCGATGGAGACACCGACATCCTGATTCTGTCGCTGCGCTCCGGCGCGGGCGTGGACGGCCTTCAGTACCGCTCCTCCGTCGTGATTCTCGGAGAGCTCGATTGGTCGCCCGGCATCCACCAGCAGATTCTCTGGCGGCTTGATCGAGAAGGCCAGAAGAACCCGGTGACATGCTTCCTGCTCGTGACCGATGACGGCTCTGACCCGCCCATGATGGACGTGCTCGGGATCAAGAAAAGCGAGGCCACGCAGATCGTGGACCCCCATCTCGGTGTGCAAGTCGCGCAGAGCGACGAGAGTCACCTCAGACGGCTGGTGGAACGGTATCTCTCGCGCGGTGCTGATATCAAGCAACAGGCATGAGGATAAATCATGAGCGACCCGATTCAATATCGGTATCCCACCAATCCTTCTTGGAATGAAATATGCGACTGGGCTCAAACTATCGCCGGGCGCGCGGTTCTGCGAGGTTCCATTGGCATTTGGGAGTACGGTCCAGAAGCCGGACCGAACCTACGTATATTCGTCGACGAGGCTGTTTCCGGATTTCTCACGGACGAATTGCGAGCGCAACTCGAAGATGACTTATCTGAGAATCCTGACGGAATAGTTGTGCGGGCAGTGGCATGGCAGTGCCACCGGCGCCGCCCTCACGGTAGAAAAAGCAAATGAATCAACAGCCGATGCCCTGGAACCGCATGGTCCAGCACGTGCCGACGACGCAGGGGAATGCTAGTGAACAGGCGACCCCATG
>JAKAFQ010000472.1 GCA_021817875.1 Pseudomonadota bacterium | reverse complement strand
ACGACACCCTCGAGCCGGTCGTGAACGTCGAGGAACTGCTCTTGGAGCTTCCAATCTGACTCGATCACCCCGGGACGGCCTTCGCCCCGGGGTTTTTGCGCTCCACAGATGAAAATACCGCCGCGAGGAATCCCCCGCGGCGGTGTCAGTTGCTCAGAGCGAAAGACCACCGCGGCTGTGCGCGTGCGACCTCTCATACCGATGAACGCTGGCGGCAAGCTCTGCAAGCGTCTTGCAGTGCTGCTGCCACTCCTCGGAGTACTCCGGGTCGAAGCCCTCCTCCATCGCACCCACGGCGTCCAACGCCTGGATCGCACGACGCAGTACCCCGGCATCGCGCGGCTCGAACAGGAGTGCACCCGCTTCGGCAGAGAGTGCCGCGGCGAGTGCCCGATCGGCCTCGGTAGAGCTGCGCTCCATCGCATCCGCGTACTGCAGCGCCTGGACCTGTGCCTCGGTGAGCACTATTCGTACGGTCACAGCGCACCCTCCTGGGTGGTGAACGTGGCGTATCTTGCGATTTCTCTCATGTCGTACCCTCGCAGCATGCGCTGCCTATTGACCTGAGAGTCTCTAGGGAATTTGGCGTGGGAAATAAAAAGGACCGCCGCCGGACGGGGCGAGTTCGTGGAAGGCATGGGAGGGCGGGCGCGGACCGATGCCAGCGAGCCTGTACAGGTTGTTTCTTGAGGAACTCGCAGACGCCTACCCCATAGCATCGAGCCGCTGAGGAACTCGAACCGAACGGTACTGCCCGCCTATCGACTGTCACTGCTCTCGAGTCGCAGGTTGACGCGTACCTTGGAAGGGTATAAAATATAAAAAATAACGAAAAGGCGCCGAGCGCGCTCCCCATGTACGCTCTCCCCCGTCGGGAGGGCGAATGGAGATTTGCACATGCGAAAGCCCAACAGCGCCGGAATGCTTCCCTTCCTGATGCATCAACAGTACATCGCCGAGAACATCCATGCCGGCGCGTCGAAGCACAAACCCCCCTCACGCGAGGAGATGCCTCAGGTTCTGAAGGAGCTGCGGCGGCAATCGAAGCTCAGTCAGGGTGAGGCGGCACGGCTCTGCCTCTCGACGATCAAGGAGTGGCGCGGCTGGGAGTCGGGCCGCGAGCGGATGCACCCGGCAATCTTCCGGACGTTCCTGCGCGCGCTCGTTGAATATCACGGCTGGCCCATGAGCACATTGAAGAAGGCGCCGACCGACGCACCCCGGCGGCGGTAGCCCCTCGGGCGTCCCGGGGTAAAGAAAGCGCCGCGGGATCCGCGGCGCTTCAATTCAGTACTCTCGGGGTATTGGCCGTGCTTGGCACACCGCGATCTCGATCCGCTCCATCGCCTTGCGGCTCAGCCGACCGGGCTTCGAATGAACGATGCCGCTTCTGATGTGCTCAGGGCGGAACCGGATCACCCGATGAGGATCGTATCGAGATGGCACAGGGAATCCAGCCTGTTCGCGTTCATTTTCGGTGAACGCATACAGACCTCCCTGCTGGCCTTCCTTGATGCTGCTGACCCACATGGCATACATGCCCAGGGCCGCACTCCACGCGAGCACCACCATGTACCGGTATTTCTCGTTACCGTCTTCGGCCCGCCACGGGGCAAAGACGATATCGCCGGGTTGAAACATAGGCGGCATAGCGCGCCCTCCGCAATAGTGACCTGCCTGGTCTCTAGCGAACGGCAGCCAAATAAAAGCCCTCCTGCGCTGTGCAGGAGGGCGAATCATCAGCCAGTGCTTCGCGGCATCAGTGCCTCGGTGCGCGTTCCCGCAAGTTCCGAAGGCGCTTCGAACTCCGCGAGCGCCCGCTCGAGCTGCTGGCACACGACGTCTGCCGCCTGGTCACGCGTGTGCAGGTAGCGCAGTGCCACCCTGGCGGCCCTGAGCAGCCGCTCCTGGCGAAGCCTCGCATTCAGGGTGTCCGTGGCCAACCGGCGCAGCCAGAGCGACACGTGCGTGCCATACATTCCGCCACTGATGTCGAAGCCGTCCTCCTGTGGCGCCTCATCGCGCAGAACGGCGCTCGAAAGCCCTCGCGCGAGCGCAAGCACCTCCGGGTGTGCCGGCCCCAGGTCCACGCCGCTCGTATCCCTCACGGGTTCGGTCCTAGACCCACTCATGGCCCACCTCCATGCGCCAGGGGGTCCCGTTCCGGGTCAGTGCGCGCGCGAATTGATCGGCATGGTGCGACGTGTAGTACACACTCCTGAGCGATCCGAAATGGACCGTCCAGGTCCGGATTCGCCTCATCTCACGCATTGCCATCCTCCTCGGCAGCCTCGGCGATCGGGTCGACCTGGTACCAGGGCTCCCGGGCCTGCTCGACCTTATCGAGCGCGTTCATTGCAATCGCGAAGATCTCCTCGTAGTCCTCGCCCGCCGGCGGGTCCTCGGGGAACAGGAACGTGTCCCGGTCGTACGCCTTGATCGCGCACAGCGCCTCGTACATCGCCCGCGCGGTAAGCATCAGCCGCAGTGCGGTTTTTATCCGCCGGTACATCCGGTTGATCATCTCGGCATCGTCCTCGTTCTAGTGTCCTGGCTGTCTGTAGCGAGCCCTGCGCCGCAATAAAAAACCCCGGGGACAAGCCCCGGGGTCCAATCGATCAACGTCGCTCACGCGGCCTCGGAGAGCTCCGAACCCTCCGCAGCGCCTGCATCCCCGTTGCTGATATCGAGCGCTTGCTCGATCTCGCGCTGACGGGTCCGCAACCACTCAAGCCGCTCGGTCTGGGCGAAGGACTTGCCAATCTCGACCCGAAGGTCAATGAGACGCTGCTTGTCCTCGGCGAGACGCGCAGCGCACCGCTCGCGCGCCTTCTCCATCCCAGAGACGGTGAGCTCCAGCTCCTCCAGGAGACGATCGCCCGCCGCGCCCGCAAAGGCTCGGTGCTCGATCCGTCCGCTGAGGACCAGTTCCTTGCCATCGGCCCGCCGATCCCCCGAGTGCACCGAGAGCGCAAAGCCCGCGAAGCGTCCGAGTGGTCGAACCTCGCGCAGACGCATCCCGCGGATGGCCTTGGCGAGTGCCTTGCCGGCGACTTCCCGATCGGTGTACGCACTGCCCTCGATCTCGATCGAGAAGTGCGCCCCGGAGGTATCCACCCGGGAGGCGATGTCGGCGCCGTACGCCTCGATCCGCTCCTCCTTCCAGGCGATCTTCCCGGGAAGCGATGCGACCTCCTGGCGATTGGCCCACTGCTGCTGGTCCCATTGGGACTTCAGCACCGCGAGCTTCGCCAGCTCCGCATCGACACCGGCCTTCTCGAGCACCATCGGGTTCCCCGACGCCAGGGCTTTCACCTCGGCGTAGGAGAGCGCGGCGAGCTCGACCTCCTCGGCACTACGCAGCCCGGTATCCCCGTGCATGACCTGAGCGATGAATTTCGCCTTGGTCTCGAGCGTCTGCCACAGATACCTATCGAAGCTTCCTTCGGTAACGTACCGGTACAGGGTGACCTCCTCGTTGAGATTGCCCTGCCGCTCGATCCGCCCTTCACGCTGCTCGATATCAGCCGGCCGCCAGGGGGCGTCCAGGTGATGCAGCGCGACGAGCCGTGTCTGCACGTTCGTCCCGACCCCGAGCTTCCCGGTGCTGCCGAGCAGCACCCGAATCCGCCCCTCGCGCACGGCCTTGAAGAGTTTTGCCTTGGCGGCATCGCTCTCGTAGTCGTGAATGAAGGCGATCTCGGCCGCCGGTACTCCTCGTGCGACGAGTTTCTGCTTCAGGTCGCTGTAGACGTTGAAGCGTCCATCGTTCGTCGGGGTGGAGAGGTCGCAGAAGAGGATCTGCGTGCCCCTGCGCTCGGCCGTCGACTCCCAGATCCGGTGCACCGTATCGGCGCAGAGCGTCACCTTGCCTTCAGGATCATCCCCCGCCATCGGGCCAACAAGTCGCATATCGAGCGCGGCCTTGCGGCCATCGTTCGTCACGGCGAGCATGTTGTCGACCTGAGGAGTGACCTGTCCGCTTCGGATCCGCTCC
>JAKAFQ010000471.1 GCA_021817875.1 Pseudomonadota bacterium | reverse complement strand
GCCTCGAGGACGTCAGCGGCCTCCCGGAGCGTCTGGTTCGTGATGCGGACGGTCATCGGGCACCCCCAGTGCGGGCGTGCCGGGTGGGTCTTTGGAGTCTGGTCATTGCTCAATCCTCATGTTGCGGGGGACATCCCCGGTCTCATGAGGGTAGGAACCGATTTTATATTTGCCTTTTTATACGCCTCGATCCGAGCCGGCCCGTGTCTACAGGTCATCAGGGCATTACAGCGGCCACAGCGCCGCGGAAGGACATACTGGATGACCTTGATCAAGCCAATTCGCGTCACGTTCACCGGCGCGGACCCCTCGTGCTCGGTCGATGCTTTGATCGGCCTGCTCGAGGAGGCCCCTGGGCTCGAGCTGGCTTTCCTCTACAGCGAGACCCGCCAGGGCAGCGGGAGGTATCCGCCGGCCGCCTGGATCCGCGAGACCGCCCGGACGATCGAACAGTGCATCGGCCCAGGCCGCGTTGCGCTGCATCTGTGCGGCCGCGCGCGGTTTCGATTCCTCGATGGAGACCCGGTCGATCCGCAGCTCGGAGACCTCGGTGCGTTTGCGCGGATTCAACTGAACGGCACGCTCACCCGGGAAGACGCCGGTGCGGTGGACACGATGCTGCGAGCGCATCCGGAGCGACGGCTCATCGTGCAGTACGAGCACTCCACCGACCTGCAAGCGGCACTGCCGCCGTTTGGATCGGCGCTCGAGGTGTTGTTCGATGCCAGCGGCGGGCGGGGAATCCCGCGTACGAGCTGGCCGCGGCCGCTCGAGGGGCACCTGTGCGGCTATGCCGGCGGTCTCGGCGCGGACAATCTCGCCCGGGAGCTGCCGCGTATCACGTTGGCGGCCGACGGTGCGCCGTACTGGATCGATATGGAGGGCAAGCTGCGTGATGCGCAGGATCGCTTCCAGGTGCAGCAAGCGAAAGCGGTGCTGCGCGTGCTGGCGCGAGTCGATACGCGCCAGGCGCTGTCCGAGGAGCAACTCGCCGTAGGAATGTGACCGCCTGCCTGGCGGTGCAGCATCTTTCCAGCCCCGGGGATTTCCTCGGGGCTTTTTTATTGCCCGGACGAGGTCCCTAGAGAGGAGCAGGTCATTAACGCGGCGCGCGGCCGCAGAGGAACAATGATGGCGAACAAGACGGTGTACATCGTGGCGGTGTACCTGCGCGACCGTGCCTACGGCGGCCCGGAGGAAGGCGGCTGGTGGTACGACACTGGGGAGATGGTGCGGATCATCCGCACGTTCAAGGACGAGGAGCGCGCCGGCGCGCATGCCACACGCATGAACAGCCTGCTGAATGCGACGATGAACAAGGGGCGTCGTGAGATCAGCAGCGTGCTCTCGGATGGGCGGTACTACGCCGAGGTGCACGAGAACATCGCGCCCCACCACTATCCCGAGCACCGGCCTCACTACGAGTAGGGGGGGGATCCATCATGAAAGTGGTCATTTCGATCGACAACGGCGAGGTCATCAGCGCCCAGGCCGACGGCGAGGACGTCGAGGTCCTGGTGGTGGAAGGTCCGGAGTGCAACATCCAGTCCTTCAAGGCCGAATTCGCCCCGACCGCCGTGAGGGTGGTGCAGGGTCTGCACGGCGAGGAGCGGCCGCGCGCGAACTGAGCGCGCCGGCATTCGAGTGATTCGATCTTATCCCCGGGTGCGCTTCGGCGCCTCCGGGGATTTTCGTCTTCGGGATTCCTAGAGAAGAGCAGGTCATTAGATGGAGGACGTGCTCATGAACATCGGACTACACCATCGGCCGTTCTGGGAGCGGCACGGGGTCGAGGTGCTCTACGCGGGTTCGCCGGTGACGGTGCTCGAGGCAAAGCTCGGGCGCATCGGCTGCGCGGTGGGCAGTGCTGCGAACATGGTCGAGATTTCGACCGATGCGCTGCGCGTGCGCTACCACGGCAAGGAGCTCACCTGGCAGCAGGCGGCCGAGCGGTTCGACTCATCACACGATCGCTGGGGTGGACGGCGCTTCGTGCGCAACGGGGTCGAGAACGGCAAGTGCGCCTACCTGATGCAGCGCAAGGCGGCCGGATCCTGGATCACGATCGGCACGGTCGTGTACGAGGAGGAGGACTGGGTGCTGCGGTACTCATCCTCCGGACGCATCGAGCGCTACGAGACGCTTGCCGAGGCGAAGGATGCGGCGCTGAAGATCTGATCGAACCCCCAGGACTGGTCTGTCCTGGGGGTTTTCTCATCCCCGGCGATTCCTATAGACCACCAGGTCATTACCGTGCCCAGGGGCACACTGGAGACAGGTGGTATGAGAGTCTGTGTGGCGGTGTACGAGTACCGGAACGGTTCGGAGACCCGAGCGTTTGATTCGGAGGAGGCGGCACTCGAGTGGCGCACCTCGATCGCCAAAGAGAACTGGGAATCGCAGTTCCCTGGGAAAGATCAGCCCGGCACCGATCTGATTGCCGATGAGTACTTCGCGCTGATGACGGATCTGCGCGACTGCGAGGAGAGTTTCTCGACCGAGATGATTCAGCTGGAATCGACCGTGAGCGAGACGGGCCCGTCTTCGCTTACGGTGCCGACGGTCCACCTCAACGGAACCTCCCGCGAGGAGCTGCTGCGCCAGGTGCAGGACGCAGGGCATGCGGTGTTCCAGGCCCGCGATGTGCTCGCGAAGGCCTCTCCGAATGCGCGGGACTACTACCCTCAGGGGGAGCACGCTTACCCCGCGGCCCGTGCCGAGCACGATCGGCGCGCGCGGGCGCTATTGGCGGTGGAGGAGGAGCTCTCGCGGCTCGCTGAGGCGATCGCGGACGCATAGCCGGCGCCGATCAGGATGACATCTACACGCCGCGGGGGATTCCTCGCGGCGTTTTTATTTCCGCTCGTTCGCGGCCCGGTTCGCTAGAGACCACCAGGTCACTAGCAAAAGGAGGGCCCCATGGGCTCAACAATCGTGACGAACCGGTGTGCTGCCGTGTTCGACAACCCGCACAATCGCGGCGATCACATCTGGGTGCTGTTCGAGAAGTGCCACGAGAGCAACGTCTACCCGCACACCCCGCGCTGGAGCGCCCGGGCGATCGGGCGGACCCGCGAGGCGCTGCAGATGATCTTTCAGGATGCGGCGTGCTGCGAGGGAGGGATGCTGCAAGATCGCAGCGGGCAGATTACCCCGGAGACCTACATCCGGCGGTGGATCCGGGCGTTGCGCCACCCGCGGCAGATGCCGGAGGTGCACATCACGCTCAAGCGCAAGGACCTGCGCAATGACTTTCGGATGCCCGGGGATCCGTCGGACGATGAGCGATGGGAGGATTTCTGTACACGGATGCGCGAGCTCGGGCGGGAGGACATCCCGCTGGCGCTCGAGGGTGACTCGGAAGTGATGTTCTCGCTGCACCAGGATATCGAGCTCGTGCTCGCGATCTACGGCTACGGCCAGCAGCGCCGTCCGCTGTTGGGCCCCTGGCGAGCGCTCGGTGGCTCGTGGGCACCGGAGGGCGAGCCGAAGGCCTCGATCGGGTATCTCCCGGCGGGCGGGGAGATCTCCTCTCCGGTCGAACCGGTGGCGTATCGGATCGACGACAACGAGCTCGTGATGCTCGAGGACGGGAAGTGGCGTGCGGCCGGCTGGGACTACAGCGTCGTCGGGGACTACGTGAAGGGGCTCTGGGAACAGGAGCTTCGCGCACCGGGCGGCTACGAGGTGCTGATCCCCCCGTATCGCAAGGCGATCCATGCCGCGCAGTTGCTGCCGCGGGGCAGCGAGGCAGAGGTGGACCTCACGAACTGCCCGTCGCACGCGAAGAGCGATGTGCTCACGCTGGCCCGGGAGCTCGGTGGGCGGATCGAGTCCGATCCTCTGACTTCGGCGGACGCCAAGGCATGGATCCCCTGGTCCGTGGAGGCCGGCCGCAAGCTTGCGTACCTGCCGCACAAGGCGACCACGTGGCACGTGCCCGAGGCACCCGCGACGGAGGTTGCGAGGTTGTGCGCGTGAGCTTGATCGAACGACAC
>JAKAFQ010000470.1 GCA_021817875.1 Pseudomonadota bacterium | reverse complement strand
GCTCGTACAGCTCCCCATACCCCACGCCGCGCCGCTCGTGCTCGCCCTCCAGATAGGTGATCTGCCCCTCATGGCCCCGGTTCGCCTCGATCAGCCCGGTCAGCGTCGTGACATTCAACATCAGCGGATTTCCAGTCTCATGAAAACGGGATGACGGGTGCGCAGATTGATCTGCGCCTCGAGCTCGAGCGGCTTGTCCGGCAGGTAGACCAGGCGGAATCGTCTCGCCACCCGAAACAGATGCACCAGCATCTCATACAGCGCGAAGGTCTCGCCGATGCAATGGCGCGGTCCGGCCGCGAACGGCATGTAGGCAAAGCGGGACCGTTCGGCCTCGTACGGCGGTCCGAAGCGCTCCGGGATGAACGCATCGGGGTCGTGCCAGTAGCACGGATGACGGTGCAGCAGATACAGCGGCAGCAGCACGTTGACACCGGCCGGAATCCGGTAGCCCGAGAGCACATCCGGCCCGACCGTGCGCCGCGACAGCAGCCACCCGGGCGGATACAGTCTGAGGGCCTCGTCGATCACCTGGCGCGTGTAGGCGAGCTGCTCCATCTGCGCGAGGGTCGGCGCCGGCGTCTCCGCGCCGATCCCGGCAGCGGCGATCTCAGCGTGCATGCGCGCCTCGACCTGCGGGTGCTGCGACAGCAGGTACCAGGTCCAATTGAGGCCGCTCGCGGTGGTCTCGTGTCCGGCCACCACCAGGGTCATGATCTCGTCGATCAGCTCCCGCTCGCCCATGCCCTCGCCGGTCTCCTTGTCGCGGGCGCTCATCAGCATCGATACGTAATCGAAGTGTTCCTCGTTTTCCTGCCGGCGCCGCCCGATGAGGGCCGCGACGAGCTTGGTGAGCGAGCGGAACTTGTACGCGAACTGCAGATTGCGCTCCGACTCCCGGGTCACCACGTCGAAGGGATTGCCGCCGGACTCGGCCGAGAGGCGCTCGAGATCACGGCCGAACAGGGCGCGCAGGATGATCTGCAGGGCGAGATCGCTCATCTCCTGGGTGAGATTCACCGGCTCGCCGCGGCGCGCGAGCCGCTCCCAGCGCAGCAGCATCTGCCCGTTCGCCTCGCTGATCACCTGGGCGAACTCGCTGATGATGCGCCGGTGGAACAGCGGCTGCAGCATCAGGCGCTGGCGGCGCCAGAACTGTCCCTCGCTCGTCATGATGCCGTTGCCGAGCAGGATCCTCACCCGATCGAGGCCGATGCCCTTGGTGTAATTGCGGTGGTTCGAGACCAGGATCCGCTTGACGTCATCCGGGTGATGGACGACGTACGTATACGACTGGCGCGTCGGCACGTACACGCGATAGATATCGCCGTGCAGCGCAAACAGCTCGATCATCCGCTCCAGCGAATCATCGGTGGAACCGATGTCGAAGCGGACGGCCGCCTCGGGAGGCGCATTCTGGGTCGTGGCAGGGCTACTCATGTAAGCTCGTCATTATACCCATCGACACATTTGATCACGGAGCCCCCCCCCGCATGAGCGAGCCGGGTCTGCGCAATTCGTTCTATCGCAAAGTGACCCGCTCGGACCGGCGGATGACCCCGGCGCGCGAGCGCCTGTACCGCTGGGCGCTGCCCGTGGGTCTGGCGGTCCTGCGCGCCTGGTGGCGGCTGTGCCGCATCGTCGCGGTCGAGGGGGAGGCGCACCTTGACGCCGCGCTCGCCGCCTCCCCCTCGGTGCTGCCGTGCTATTGGCACCAGCACCAGCTGTTCTGCGGAAAGTTCCTGCTCGATCAGCGCGCGCGCGGCCTGAGGCTCGGCTTCCTGATCAGTCCCTCGGTGGATGGGGAAATCGGCGCGATGCTGGTCCGCCGCCTCGGCGCCGAGGTCATCCGCGGTTCCTCGACCCACACCGGTGCGCGCACCCTGCGGGACTACTACCAGGCCCTGGTCAAGGAGGGCATCTCCCCGGCCATCACGCCGGACGGCCCGCGCGGGCCGCGTCACCACTTCAAGCCGGGCGCCATTGTGCTGGCGCAGATCTCCGGCCGTCCCATCGTGCCCATGGCCTATGCCGCGACGCGTGCCTGGCGGATCAAGTGGGACCGGTTCGTCATCCCCAAACCCTTCGCCCGCATCGCGATCGCGATCGGCCCGCCGCGCTACGTCCCTCGCGTCCTGGATGCCGCCGGGCTCGAGCAGCTGCAGCAGGACATGGCCCTCGAGCTGCGCCGCCTCTACCAGACGGCGCGCCAGGCTCTGCCGCGCAGCGTCTGATCCGCGCGGCGCGCGCAGGCTCGTGCGCCGGGCGGCGGGCCGGCGCGTCCCCGAGGCGGATGCACCGCACCGATTGCGCAACAGGCCGGCGCCTGGAACGTCCGTGCAACAGGCACCCTCCCGCCGTGCGTCCCCGCCGGATGCGTGATCCGAGGACTGCATCGCATCTCGAGTGCTTGCACCGGAGATTCTGTTAAGTCCCGAACCCGTGATCGAACAGTACGTTAGCTTGTGTTCCTGATCAGGTATGCGAGAATCTGCTGTAACCCGTTAAAAGATCTCAGCGGAAATGCACCACTCGCCCCGCGGCAAAGTAAGCCGAGTGGGTCCGGGACCGTGTAGGCTGCGAGTGACGGGCGAAGAGGTCAACGGTTCATGTCGAGCTTCCCGCCGGAAAAACCAGCGGATTTCTCAGCCACGGACATCCTGTCTTCGGATGCCTGGAAGGCGAAGACGCCCAGCATCGGGCTCGACGTGACCTGCACGAAGATCGCCGTAGACTTCCAGAACATGCGCAAGGGCGGCGTCAGCGAGTGCCTGCAGCGCAACCTGGCGCTGCTGCGCGAGGTGACGGGAGTCGACTGCGCCTTTCTGGCGATGCTGCGGCCCGACGCACCGGTCATCCAGGACGTGCAGTTCGACCGCACCACCCTGGCGCAGTGTCGGCCGGAAGGTCTGCAGGAGACGCCCCTGGAGTCCCTGCCCTGGCTCAGTGGACGCCTGGAGCACCTGCGGCTCTCCCAACTGGCCGATACCACCTCGCCCTCGCGCGAGCAGGGCGCCGAGGCGCAGCGCTTCGCCTCGCTCTACATCGGCTCGGTGCTGCTGATCACGATGCGGGTGCAAGGCAAGCCGGCGGGCTTCCTCGGCCTTGCCCATACCCTGCCGCGCAGCTGGGACGTGAGTCTGCAGCTGCTGATGAAGCTGCTCGGGACCAGCCTGGCCACCGGGCTCGAGCGGCTGCGCATCGAGGAGCGCCTCGCCAAGCTCGAGGAACGCACCAGCCTGTCGCAGTCGGCCGCCAACGACGGGCTGTGGGACTTCGACGTCGAGAACAACGAGGTCTACTTTTCGCCGCGCTGGAAGGCGATGCTCGGCTATCGCGACGAGGATCTGCGCGGCTCGCCGGACTGGAGCAACCTCGTGCATCCGGACGACCTGCCGCGGGTACAGGCGGCGATCCGCGAGCACATCGACGGCAGCACGCCGATCTTCGAAAGCACTCACCGCATGCGCCACCGCAATGGCGAGTGGCGCTGGGTCATGAGCCGCGCCAGCGCGCGGGTCGACCCGCACGGACGATTGCTGCGCCTGGTCGGGGTCGAGCTCGACATCACCGAGCGCAAGCTCTACGAGGACGCGCTGTTCCGCGAAAAGGAAAGCGCCCAGATCACACTGCAATCGATCGGCGACGGGGTCATCACCACGGATGCCGATTCGGTCATCGATTACATCAACCCGGTGGCCGAGGCGCTGACCGGCTGGCGGCTCGAAGCGGCCATGGGCCGGCCCGTGGAGGAGGTCTTCCGCGCCTTCCACGAGGAGACCTGCGAGCCGCTCGAGAATCCGCTGCGCACGTGCATCCGGCGCATGCGGCCGATCAAGTCGGTGCGTCCGGTGCTGCTGATCCGCCGCGACGGCAACGAGCTGTACGTCGAGAGCACCGCCGCGCCGATCCGCGACGGCCTCGGCAAGGTGAGCGGCGGAGTGCTGGTCTTTCACGATGTGAGCGAAGCGCGGGAGCTCAACCGGCGGCTCTCCTAC
>JAKAFQ010000469.1 GCA_021817875.1 Pseudomonadota bacterium | reverse complement strand
GACGTTCCTGACTTCGTCCATCGAGCGGACACAGTCTTGCCCCTCTTTCGTCTTTTTGTTGTAGACGCTGCGCGAGCGTACTCCCGACTGTTGCAGCTTAACCTGCTTCGCGGCGCGCTTCAAGCCCGGCCACGTCACCGCCCGCGGCACAAACAGAGAAGCGCGGTGATCCGCATAGACTCGATTACGCGCGGGTGGGCGCAGGCGAATACTCATGCAGAGGTCCGCCAAGGAAAGGGTCAGCACCGGCGGTGGATTCCATCCGGTGATCCACGTCCTGCCTGACGAGTGATCGTGCTCCAGATTGTTGAAGAGCGCACCGGCCGGGGCAATGCTGAGAGTGGCCAACTCGTCCGGCGTCGGTGGCACGACGGTCCTGTTGCTGACGTTGTTTAGGACGTAGGTCAAGTACGTACGCGGATTGCCCTTGTGCGCCTTACACGACTCGACGAATGAGTAGTAGATCGCGGCAGCGTGCCCGGCGCGCTCGGAGCCCACGAAGAGAAATGCCTTTCTTCCAGCGGCCACCGTCCTCATGCGGCGCCCGGCATAGTTGTTCGATGCATCGAGACGCCCAGCTTCGGTGATTTTCGTCAGGGCAGCAGTCCTCGTCAGGGCAGTCCAGTCCAGTGCTTCAAGGCGTCATGGACCGCTTCCCCCAGGCTGTCCTTCGGCAGCACCGAGTACACGGTATGGCCGAGCGAGGCTTTGAACCGGGTGAGCAGGGGGACGGTGCGTTCCTGCCTCGCCTGCAGCCGGGCCTCGTCGGTGAGACCCTTGATCTGCCGCTCGATTCCTGCTGCGGTGTATGCGGCACAAGGAACGGCGGTCGCCGGATGCGGGTGAAGTCCACCCCCTGGAGGAGCACCGCGAGCTCCTGCTCGGTGAGTTCGAGCGAGGTCGCGTCGGGACTCGGCCATTTGCATTTACCGCGCTCCAGACGCTTGTGCCCGATCGCCAGTCCCGTAGGATCCCAGATCACCGCCTTCACGCGATCGGAGCGCTTTCCCCGGAAGAGAAACCGGTCCTACCGATGGGATTGGCTCGCAACGTCTCGATGATGATCGCGCACAGACCCGAGAAGCTGCGCCTCCTGTCCACGGGCGCCACCGCAATGAAGATGCGCGTATCCGGCAGCAGCTTCAGCATCGAAGCCTCGAGAGCTCCCGCGTCACCGGGGGCAGGGCACCGGGATCGCTCTCAAGAGACAGAGACAGGCCGTTACCCAAGGACAGCCGCAGGGTCACCGCTGAGGAGGCCGGCACCGTCTCGGTCGGCGCAGAAACGGGTGGCTCCGACCGGGGTATGAGCACCACGGGCACCAAACGAGGCGATGCCGCCGGCGCTTAGCGCAGCTTGCCCTTCCAGAGGGTGAAGTGCTTCGGGTCCAGCCCTTGCCTGCGACAGTAGGCGGCCCGGGTCTGCCCGGATTTACGCTGGGCCGTCAAGCGCTTGGCCCACCCGGTTCGAACGTCTTGCCGGCGTCTCGGGGCCGACTATGGGTACCTCTTCATCGGCACACTCCTGCACGAGTACGTACCGCAGAGTGTCACCAGCGGTAGCCTCATCCGCAAGGCGCGGATTTGCCGACGCATACCGATAGACGAGCCCTATCGCGACCGGTGTCCCCGGCTGCCGGCCCGGGCGTGAGCGCATAGACGGATGCGACGTACTCACCGCATTGGAAAGCGACTTCACCCGCGTCGACCACGATGCGGACGAGCCGAGCGTGGCTCCCCGGGCGACCGCCGGCGATCAGCGAGCCGGTGCAGGCCGCACTGAGAGGAAGAGCGGCGCCGTCGCTGCGCGGGATGCGAGCGGTGCCGGGCCGGTGGCGCCTGCCTTCGGTGGACGGAGCGGACCGGGGTTCAGGCGGCGCTCGGCATCCATTTGGCGATGCCCTCCCGGTAGCTCGGCCGCTGCTTCCAGCGCTCCACCCATCTCATGAAGTGTGGAAACTGCGCAAACGGGAAGTCGTTGCGCTGCAGCAGTGCGTACTGCGGAATCCAGGCGATATCCGCCAGCGTGGGCCGGTCTCCCTGCATGTAGGGTTGGTCAGCCACCATGGCATCGATGCGGGCGAAGCGCTCGAGCAGCACCTGCTCGGCGCTGCGAATCTTCTCCTCGGGAATGTAGTCCTCGCTCATGGTCATGCGGTGGAAGGCGAGCAGCTCGCTGTCCTTCTGCAGCCGTTCAAACACCGGCATGGATTCCTTCGTCTTGGTCGGCTTGCGGTTGCGGCCATAGGCCCAGGTCTTGATCACCGACACATGCCGGCTGCGGGTGAACTCCAGCCACTCGTGCATTTCCTCCTGCGCCGCGGGGTTTGCCGGGATCAACGAGACGGTCCCCGGGAAATGCTCCTCGATGTACAGCATGATGTCGGCGGACTCATGGACGATGAGCCCATCGTGAATGATGGCCGGCACCAGGCCCTGCGGATGAATGTCGAAGTACTCCTGGGTCAGATTCTGCTGCGAGCGGATGTCGACGTACCGGTCGACCCAGTCGATGCCCTTCTCGGCCAGCTGGATGCGGATGCGCATCGAGCAGTTGGACGTGGAAAAGTGGAACAGATGCAGCCCCCTGCAGGCGAGGATTTCGGGCTTGTCTGAGGTTCTGATCGGCATGGCATCCTCCGTTTCCGCAGTGTGAATCTAGCGATGTTCATCGAACCGAACAAGTAGATGAACTGAATTGCTGTGATCGAAAAATTCGATTACTATTTCCCGGCCGCCCCCCGCCGATATTCTCATGATCCGGAGCGACATCGACCTGAGCGACCTGAAGGCGCTGCAACTGGTGCACCACCACCGCTCGTTTGCGCGGGCCGCGCAGGCGATGGACCAGAGTCAGTCCACGGTCAGCTACCGCATCGAGAAGCTGCGCAAGGCGTTTGGCGATCCGTTATTCGTGCGTGTCGGCAGGCGGCTGTCCATCACGCCGCGCTGCGATGAGATCGTGCAGTTCGCGGCCGAGACGCTCGACCGGCTGGAGGCACTGCTCTGCCCATCCGAGTTCGATCCGGTGGAGGCCGACGAGACGGTCTGCATCTCCTGCAACGACTATCAGCGCACCCTGATCCTGCCGGCCGTGTTCCGCATGATCCGGTCCAAGGCGCCCGCGCTGAAGTTGCGCATCATCACGGCCTCGACCAAGGGCCCGGAGCATCTGAAAAGCGGCGAGGCGGATCTGTTGATGGGTCCGCTGCGGTTGGCCGGCGCCGGCTTTTTCCAGCGTCCACTGCTGCGTGAGCACTACGTCTGCGTCATGCACCGGGATCATGCGCTGGCGGACGGGCCGTTCGAGCCCGCAGCCTATTTCCACGCCCGGCATGCGAGAGTGAACTACGGGGACGGCTGGGAATCCGGCTACGAAAAGGCCCTGGGGGAGGGCGGAATCGAGCTGAACGAGGTCATCACGGTGCCGAGTCCGGCCGATCTGATCAACATCCTGCCGGGTACGGACCTGATTTCCACGCTGCCGAGCCGGCTCGCCCGGGCCCTGGGACCGTCGTTTCGCATCCGCCCCTGTCCGTTTCCCGCGCCCTTTGACATCAACGTCTATTGGACCGCCCGGACCCACCACGTCGCTCTTCATGTCTGGTTACGCGACCTGATCGCGGCCGCATCCGCGCAATGCGCTGCCTCGCCGGGCGCGTAACCGCAGCGGAACTTCAGTGCGACCGCGCTCGACGTGCCGCGCCAGGGTGGGTCACGGGATCCGGGGCACGGCGCGCCGGGACGATAGCCGCTGGCGTAGACGCCGATTACTTGATGCTTGAAGCAGTTTCGAGTAAGCTGATCCGGGACAAGATCCCAACATCGGGAGCGGAAGATACGCGGCGTATCGCTCTGAGACGCGCTGCCGGGAATTGGGGGGGGGCATCGTGACAGAGCCATGCCGTCGAGCCGTCGGTTCTCCGGGATCCGGGTCAATGGAACATGTCCGCGGCGATCGTCAGCCATAGCACCCCGGTGACCACGAGTCTGTGCGCGACGG
>JAKAFQ010000468.1 GCA_021817875.1 Pseudomonadota bacterium | reverse complement strand
CGAGAACCCGATCTCCGGTCCTGGACGGGCATCGCGCCAGACAAGATAGTCGCCGCGGGTACCTCACCCGGCAGGGTTTGCCGGCGGATCCAGGCAAGTCCGTTTAACGGTTTAAATCCAGAAAACAGTACTTTCGTTCGCGAGCGCAGTGGGGCCTTGCTAAGCCATTGATAAAGCAACAAATTGTCCATCTGCGTAGTAACACCCGCGGCATAGAGCAGCACGCGGCCTGGGGCGGCGACGGGGAAGCGCCGCAGCGCCGGGGCCCCGGAGGCGACCGCGACGGCAAGGTAGGGGGCGAGGAAGCTCTTGCAGCATTTGGGCTCGCCGCCGACGATGCCGACGGCCTCGCAGCTCCACAGCCCGGTGACGAGCCAGCGGCTCTCGGGCGCGCGGCCCGAGAGCTTCCAAGCCGGTTCGACGGGCAGCGTACTCAGCGCTTGCGCCCGACGACCTTCAGCTGGGACGGCCTCGTAGCTGCGTACCTCGCAGCTCATCAGGCGCGCCTCGGCGCGCCGCGCACCGGCGGTGTCGCGTGTGGTCAGCCGCCGGCGCTTGCGCCAGCCCTGGCTCTGGAAGTACCGGCGGATGCTCGAGTATGACGGTATCGGCTTCAGCGTCGGGTTGCGCTCGCTCTGAGCTCGCAAGATGTCATAGTGAAGTTGGGCGGTTAATCCGAAGCACCTCGTAATGCGAAGGAAGCTCGTCGCGCGGCCGCGAGGGAGCGGCCAGAGCACCGCCACTCTTGTTCCCAAAATGGGAACATGGTACATTTCCGGGCGATGAGGATCATCGCCCGGAGCACGCTCAAGCGATTCGTGCAGTCGCAGTCGAGGCGCCGGGGTCATGAGGCGCTCAAGGCGGCTCTGAATGCCTGGTTCGACGAGGTCCGCAAGGCCAAATGGGCAAACATGGCGGCCGTCAAGCGGCTGTATCGGACAGCAAGCGTAGTGTCAGCCGATCGCATCGTATTCAACATCAAAGGGAATGAGTATCGCCTGGTGACGGCGGTTGATTTCGAAAAGCAGATCGTATGGATCAAATGGGTCGGCTCGCATGCGGAGTACGACCATATTGACGTGAAGACGATAGCCTATGAAAGATCTAAAGCCGATTAGAAATGAGAAGGATTTCGAGCGGGCCCTCGCCGAAGTCGAGGTGCTCTGGGGTGCCAAGGCCGGTACGCCCAAGGGGGATCGCCTGGATATCCTGGCGACGCTCATCGAGGCGTACGAGGCCGAGCACTATCCCATGGATCCACCCGACCCGATCGAGGCCATCAAGTTCCGTATGGAGCAGCAGGGGCTTTCGCGAAAGGATCTGGAAAAAATCCTCGGAACCCGTACCCGGGTCTCCGAGGTGCTCAACCGCAAGCGTGGTCTTTCGATCAACATGATCCGCGCCCTGCACGAGAAGCTCGGGATCTCCGCGGAGATCCTGATCGGGGCGATCCGGGAGCCGAAGACTGCATGAGTGCCTCGGCTGACTGATGCGCTAACCCTCAGTTTGTAGGTTGAAAGGCCACCGCCACTAAACACGGTTCTCACGCGCGGCGACGCGTGAGAGCGCCTCTTTACGGATCGCGGTCCAGTCTTCCCGGGTCAGGGGTGATTCCTCGCCCTCCAGCCCTTCCAGCAGCAGTGCCTCGAGGCGCTCATCTACTTTGCGTTTCTCGTCGCCCCGGATCAGGTCCCGGACGTATTCGCTGGCGCTGCTGTGGCGGCCGGCGGCGCTCTGTTCATCGACGAACCGCTTGAGCGGCGTCGGCAGGGAAATGTTCATGCTCTCCATGAAGGCACCGTCTTCCGACGGTCTCAAGCGCAGCTACGCCGCAAGACGAGGCACCTTGCTGACGTCGACCGTGCGTAAGGCGTGCCACGCATCGTAGGCGGCCTGCATGCGCAGCCATACGTCCGGGCCGTCACCGAAAGCTGCGCCGAGGCGAACCGCGACCTCGGCAGACACCGGCTTGCGCTCGCGCAGGATGTCGTACAGGTGCTGGCGGGAAATGCCGAGCGCCTCTGCGATTGCTGTCTTGCGCAGCTTCAGCGCCGGCAGGATGTCCTCGCGCAGCAGCGCGCCCGGATGGGTAGGGCAGCGCTTCGGATTTCGCTTCGCGACGAATTCGGCCATGGTGGTTCTCCAGCTAATGATATTGCTCCAGGTCCACGCGCTGTGCATCCCCGCCGTCAAACTCAAACGTGAGGCACCAGGGTCCATTGACGTGCACGGAGTAGCGCTGGGGCTTGCCGTGCAGGGGATGGAAATCGAAGTTTGGCACATCAGTTCAGCCACTTGCGGTCGCATCCCGCCAGAACGCGGAGAACATCGCCACGGCCGGCCAGCGGTAGGTGAGCACCGTCATCAGGCCGGCTCAGCAGCCTCTCCTGTCGGAAAAATTTACATCGAAGCGGAGATTAGGGTCTATGGGTGACGTAAGTCATTGAGTGGAGCCGCCTGAGTAGCTCGGTACGATTCTTGCTTACGTCTGCCAGAAGTCGAATATCAAGACTGGAGTACCCTAAATGCATTCCAAATCGATCGGGCACGCGGTGCGCGCAACGCTGGCGCTCGGCGCCGCCATTGGGCTGGCAGGTCCGGCGTTCGCCGCCGCGCTGAATCAACCTCCCCCGGCCGGGAACGTCATCTACCAGCTGACCGGGCAGACCCCCGACACGAGTTACCAGCAGGCCACGGTGTCGTTCGTGGCGGGAAGCGCCGACACGAATCTGGCGTTCGCGTTCCGCAACGATCCGGCGTTCATCAATCTCTCCGATGTTCAGCTGGTCGATGCAACGGCCCCCGGGACCAATCTGGTCACCAATGGCAATTTCGACAGCGTCGGTGTCCACAATGAACCCACGGGCTGGGCATACCTCAATTTCGGCGCTAGCGATGGCGGTTCGGTCAGTTCGTCGTGTGGGGTCACCGGTAGCAACAGCTGCTACGACGATGGCGCCGTCGGGGCTTATGATGCGATCGACCAGGCGATTGCCACGACGATCGGCGATACCTACGACCTGAGCTTCTGGTACAACTGCACGGGCGGCTGCGCGGTCTACCAACCCCTCAGTACGAACGGCCAATATGGCAACGGGCAGGATCTGTTCGTCTACGCCGGTGCGACGGCGCCCACCGTGACCGCTTCGGAGCCGGGTTCGCTCGCACTGCTCGGCGCCGGCGTGCTGGCACTGTTTGGCTTCCTGCGGCGACGCCACAAAACTCTCTCCTCGGGCTGACGTACCAGAGGCCGGCGAGTGCAGCAAGCCCGGTTCCCGTACCGGGACCGCTGACCCGGGAGGCGTTGCCCGCCGGCGCAACGCCTCCCCGATCCGCAACCGCCAGCAGACACCGCCCACGATGTTCCCGCGCACCCCTGCGGCCGGACTCCCGGGCCCATGCGTTCGGGGCCGGCGCTCCCGCCATCGGCAGGCCGGTGCCTGATCGACGCAGACTCGCGGCACACACCGTGCACCAGCGTCCTAAGACCAGGTCCCCGCAGTGAGCTCAGGCCGTTTCACGCCGCAAGACATCGCGTCCCTGCGCCGCCGCGCCGCGGACCGACCCCGCGATGCGCTCGCTCAATACCAGCTCGGTCTGGCACTCGCCCGTGCCGGACGGGAACCCGAAGCCATTCCCTGGTTCGAGCGCGCCGTTGCACTCGACGGCCAGCGGGTGCAGTCCTGGCGGACCCTGATCGCGGCGCTGCAATCTACCGGGCGTCACAAGGATGCGCTGCGCACCCTGGCGCAAGCCACGACCCGCCTGCCCGGCGAAGCCGACCTGCACGTGCAACTCGGGGATCTGCTGCACAGCCACGGCCTGATGCTGCAGGCGCGGGATGCGTATGCGCGGGGCGCGACGCTCAGCGCCGGGCCCCCGGGCCAGGACATTCTCCGGGCCAAGGTGCTCATGTGCGAGAAACGCTTCGCCGAAGCCGCCGAGTGCCTGCGCTCGGTCCTGGCGCGTGACTCGGCCAACCTCAGCGTCATCAGTGTGCAGATCGGAA
>JAKAFQ010000467.1 GCA_021817875.1 Pseudomonadota bacterium | reverse complement strand
ACACCGGCATTTCCTGGGCCTTCGTGCTGCCGCCGCTGGTCCTGTTCCTGCACCCGATCCGGCGCGGGCTCCTGTACCTGCTGCTGATCGCCCTGGTGGCGACCGGCGGTCTCGCAATCGGCCACGTCACGCTGGTGCTGCGGGACCACGAGCCGTTCGAGTTCTGGGGCAGCCTCCTCGCTGTCACGGCGGTTTCGACCCTGCTGGTCCGCGACCTCGGCAAGGCCGTCACCGCGGTCACCAGCGTGGCCTTTCGCGACCCGCTCACCGGCCTCTATCAGCGCGATCTGTTCAACGATCTGGCCGGTCGCCAGATCGAGATCGCCCGACGTGAGAAGACGACCTTCGCCCTGCTGGCGCTCGACGTCGACAACCTCAAGGCGGTCAACGACCGCGTCGGTCATGCCGCGGGCGATGGCGTCCTGTGCGCCGTCGCCGGCGTGCTGATGGACGCGCTGCGCGGTGCCGACATCAGCGCGCGGTTCGGCGGCGATGAGTTCGTCGTGCTGCTGCCCGATCTGGACCAAGCCCAGGCGCTGGAAGCCGCCCGGCGGCTGCACGAGCGCATCGTCCGGCATCCTGAACTGGTCCGCCATCAGCTGATTGCGTCGGTCACAGCGTCGATGGGGATTGCCGTCTATCCAAGCCACGGCGCGACCGTGCACGAATTGTTCGATGCCGCCGACACCGCCCTGCTCAAGGCCAAGGTGACCGGAAAGAACGGCATCATGGTCGCAGCGGCCAGGGACGCGCCTGCGTAAACGCGCAATCGGGAATATGCTGAGTTCGGACCCGTCGGCTCGTGCCCATCTGCAGAGATTGCGCCCATGCACACACGAAGGCTGCATCCGGCGTTCGGCACGAAAAGTCTGCGCTTGCGCCTGCTGTCACTCGTTACCCTGGCGGCGCTGCCGGGATTTCTCGCCGCGGCCTGGACCGCCTACAGCACCAAACGCGCGGCGGATGCAGACGGCCGATCACAGCTCGTGTCCGCGACAACAGCCGTTCAATACGATTTCAACGACATCCTCGCCGACACCAAGTTCGAACTGTCGCTCATCATGCCGCTGGTCGCGCAGGATCCGCTGAATTGCGCTGCCATTTTTGCGTCCATCACGAAACGGCATCCCGAATTTTCCAATATCGGCATTATCGGCGCGAACGGCCATGTCCAGTGCAGCGCCGATCAGCGCGCGAAACGGATGTACGTGGGTAATCGCGACTATTTCCGACGGGCGCTTGCAACGGAAGCCGCGGTCGTCGGCGATCTCGAGATGGACGGACTCGGCGCGGCACCCGAAATCGTCGTCGCGCAAAGAATGGCAGGCGATGCCCGACAAATACAGCGAATCGCGTTCATCGCCCTGAATGCGGAGGCGCTCAGCGGCAAGTCCGAACTGAAGCACCTGCCGGCAGGCTCGGTCATCACCTTCGCCGACCGTCTGGGTTACATCGTGGCGAGTGCCCCCGATCACCCGGGCTCGATCGGGCAGCGCATCCCCGAAACACGGTGGTCGGCGATCATGGCCGACGCCATCGTTCCCGACATCGTGAAGGTGCATCTGGAGGCGGCGGGGGCCGACCTCTGGGCCTACGCGCGATTGCCCGCCGAAAGCGGCAACGGTTTCGTCATCATTCGATCGCCCCGCAACGTTCTGTACGAGCCGGCCTGGCTGGCGCTGCGCCGCAGCCTGACCATCACCGCGCTGGGACTTCTGGGCGTGCTTGCGCTGGCCTGGGCTGCCGGCGCACGTCCGCTGCTGCAAAAGACCGCAGCGCTCGGCCTGGCCGCGCGCAGGCTGGCCGAAGGAGATCTCTCGGCGCGCACCGGACTGCCCGTCACCGGTGATGAAATCGGTGCGGTAGCCGGGGCCTTCGATGCCATGGCGGGCGAGCTGCAGCGCCGCCATGAAGAGCGCGAGAATTACATGCGCGAGATCGAGCGGCTGAATCGCATCTACATCATCCTCACCGCCATCAACGCCGCGATCCTGCGCATTTCCGACACCAGGAATCTGCTCGATGAAACCTGCCGCATCGCGGTCGAAATCGGCGGCTTTCCGCTGGCATGGGTCGGCGAAGTCGACCCGGTGACGCGCACGCTCAAGTCAGTGAGCTGGGCGGGATCCGGGGCAGAGCACGTCGCGAATTTTAATCTCCCACTCGACGCCGACCGCGTCGAGGCGAAGGGGCCTGCGGTTACGGCAGCGAGGGAGGGCCGCGTCGTCGTCGTCAACCGATTCATGCAGGATTCGACGACCGCAGCCTGGCACGAGCTCGGACAGCGCCTGGGCATACGTTCGGCGGCAGCATTTCCGCTGTCTTTCGATGAGAGCAGCATGCAGAGGGTGCTGGCCCTGTATGCCGCCGAGGAAAACTACTTCGAGGCCGAGGAGCTGCGGCTGCTCGAGCAACTGAGCCAGGATGCAGCGCTTGGATTGCACCGGATCGCGACCGAGCAGGCCCTGGCCCATGCCAGCACGCACGACGCAGTGACCGGGCTGCCCAATCAGACACTGCTGGAAGACCGCCTCGAATATGCCATCGCGAGTGCACGCAGCCGCAACCTGTCGCTGGCGGTGATCGTGCTGGATGTGGGCTTCCAGCGCATCGCCAGCCAGATCGGCTGGCACGCCACATCCGATTTTCTCCGGCAGACCGGGCGCGAAATCGCCGCCCTGCTGCGCGAAGGCGACGTCGTCGGCTGCCTGCCGGGCGCACGTTTCGCCATCGCCCTGGTCGATCTCGACGGTCTCGCCATCGCGCAACGCCGCAGCCAGCAGATGCTCGACCGAGTCGGCACCGCCACTGCGCAGGCGCATCCGGAAATCGTCCTGCCGGGCCTGCGCGCGGGCGTGTCCGTGTTTCCGGCGGATGGTGATCGGGCCGCGGCCCTGCTCGACAGGGCGCAGGTCGCCCTGCTGGCGGCGCGCGATGCGGCGGCGCCGCTCCAGTTTTTCGCGCCTGAAGTCAATATCGCCCTGCAGGAAAACCGCAGACTGGAACGCTACCTGCGCGACGCCATCGAAAACGGCGAACTCTCGCTGCATTACCAGCCGATCATCGAGGTGGCATCGGGACGGCTGCGCGGCTTCGAGGCGCTGGCGCGCTGGACCAGTCCGGACCTCGGCGAGATCCCGCCGGCGAAATTCATCCCGGTGGCGGAGAACAGCGGTTTGATCGGACCGATCGGCGAATGGGCGCTGGCAGCGGCCGCACGACAGGCCTTTGCCTGGCAGCGGGCCGGAGCGACGAACCTGCGCATCGCGCTGAACATCTCGCCCTGGCAGCTGCGCGATCCCGGCTTCCCCGAGCGCGCGGGGAAACTGCTTGCCGGACTCGGCGGACGGCTCGAGGGGGTGACGCTGGCGATGGAGATCACCGAGAGCCAGCTGATCACCGACATCGACAGCGGCATCGCCTTCCTGACCCGGCTGAAGGCCCTGGGCATCGCGCTCTACGTCGACGATTTCGGTACCGGCTACTCGTCGCTGAGCTACCTGCACCGGCTGCCGGTCGATGCGCTGAAGATCGACAAGTCGTTCACCGAACGGCTGGAGACGAGCCTGCAGTCCCGGAGCATCGTGCAGAGCATCATCGCCCTGGCTGCGGCGCTCGATCTCGCGGCGATCGCCGAAGGCATCGAGCGGCAGGATCAGCTCGACGTGATCCGGCGTCTCGGTTGCCGCTATGCGCAGGGATTCCTGCTCGGTCGTCCGGTGGCTTCGGCTGCGGCCGAGGGGCTGTGGCGCCACGGTGCGCCGCATTGACGACCGGTCGCACGCCGGCAACCCGCCGCGTCAGAAGCCGTACTGCAGGAATCCGCCGTCCACCGGCAGCACCGCGCCGGTGATGTAGCTGGCCGCCGGCAGGCACAGGAAGGCCACTGCCGCGGCCACCTCGTGCGGCTCGCCGATGCGCTGCATGGGCGTGCGCGCCAGCACCTCCTCGAGATACTCGGGCTGCGCCAGCGCCTCGGCCGTGCGCCGCGTGCGGATGTACCAGGGCGCCACCG
>JAKAFQ010000466.1 GCA_021817875.1 Pseudomonadota bacterium | reverse complement strand
GCAGTGAGAGCCGGGCAGCGGCAGCGGTCTGGGCCGCCAATATGCATCCGATCATATCCGTCTGCGCCGACGGGTCAATGCCGGCAAGGCGGTTTTCGGGGGTTTCAGATGAATTTATTTGGCCCGCGGGCCGCTAGCCATCGGTCCGGTAGGTCACCGGGCGGGCCGGTCCGGCCCGCTCCATGAGCAGCCGCTGGGTGGGGTAGGCGAATTCGATCCCCCGGCGGGCGAACTCCCGATGCAGCTTCAGGTGGATCTCCTGCTGAATGTCCATGTGACGCGTGTAGTCCGCGGTCAGCACGTGGTAGACGACCTCGAAATCCAGCGAGGCCGCATTGTGGCAGGCGAAGTGGCAGCGATCGAAGCGGGTATCGGCGATCCCCTGGATGATCTCGCGGACGAGGACGGGGATCTGCTCGAGCTGCTCGACCGGCGTCTCGTAGGTCACCCCGATGGTGAACAGCACCCGCCGCTCCACCATGCGACCGTAATTGCGCAGTCGGCTCTTGAGCAGGTCGGCATTTGAAATGACGATCTGCTCCCCGGAGATGCTCTGCAGGCGCGTGCTCTTGATGCCGATGTGCTCGACGGTGCCCGTGAAAGCGTCCACCGTGATCGAGTCGCCGACGAAGAACGGCTGGTCGAACGTGATCGAGAGCGAGGCGAACAGGTCACCGAGGATGTTCTGCAGCGCGAGCGCGACCGCGACGCCGCCGACGCCGAGACCGGCCACCAGGGTGGTGATGTTGACCCCCAGGTTCTCGAGCGCGAGCAGCACGACCATCACCCAGACGACCGCCTTGGCGATGAAGGCGATGACCGCCAGCGAGCTGGCCGCGACGCGGTCCTCGGCATGACGCATCTGGCGGTTGCGCTCGAGCCACCAGCTCACCGATACGCTCGCCCACACCCCGATCTGCCAGAACGTCACGACCGTCAGAGCGGAGTCGACCAGCTCGCGGCCGCGCGGCGGCAGATGCACGAACTGCAGGCCGGCAAAGACCGCCACGGCAACGAGGAACACCGAATTGGTGCGGCTGACGAGTTCGAAGGGGAGCTCGACGAGGTCGGTGCGTCCGGCGGCATGCGCGCGCTGGTAGTAATGAGCTGCGATGCGCCGCGCGAGCAGCGCCGCACCGAGCAGCACGAGCATGGTGCCCGCGGCCTGCAGCAGGTCGAGTGGTGCGCTGCGCAGGATCGGCAGCAAGATGAGCAAATGCAGGTGTTTCACGGCACAAGATTAACGCAACTGAGAGCTCTGGCAACGTGCCGGGGCGTGGAGCGCGGACCTGTTGGTGTGTGCGCTTGTGCCGCGACGCGGTGTCCCGAATCACTCCGGTGAAAAAATTTGCAGGGATTTCTCGCTGCCAAACGAGCGATTTCCCTGAACGTGATGCGCGAAATGATAACACACTGAGTTGCGCGCGTGCGCTTGGGTTTATATCCTCTCGAGCCTGGGCCAACGCACGGCCCTCGCTGGGCGGTCAAACGGAGTGGCCGTCGCGTACCCTAACACCGATCCGCGCCGGCGCCGCACGATCGGTCCTTCAGGAGGCCCGCATGCAGCCCTACGCCACGCTCAACGCGTCGAAGGCGAACTTCGACAACATCTACGACCAGCCCGATCCGCGCGCGTACTTCTCGGTGCTCGGCGCGCTTGATTACATGATTCCGGATGTCGCCGAGCCGGTCATCCGACAGATTCTGCGGGCAGAGCAGAAACGCAGCGGACGCCCGCCGACGGTGCTCGACGTGGGTTGCTCTTACGGCATCAACGCCGTCGTGCACCGCTTTCCGCTGAGCTTCCGCCATCTGCGTCTGCGCTACGCCAATCCCAATATGGCCGCGGTCGATCCGGAAGAGCTCGCGCAGTTCGATCGTCATTACTACAACAGCTGGCCGCACATCGGCGCCGCACGCTTCGTCGGACTCGACGTCTCGGCGCCCGCCGTGCGTTATGCGGCCTCGGTCGGGCTGCTCGATGCGGGAGTGATCGCCAACTTCGAAACCGATGCGCCGCGTCCCGAGGATCGCCGCGCGCTGAGCGAGGTTGATGTCGTGTTGTCCACCGGCTGCGTCGGCTACGTGACCGAGAAGACATTCGCAGCCATCCTCGACTCGACGGATCGGCCGCCCTGGGTCGTCTCGTTCGTGCTGCGCATGTTTCCCTACGAGACGATCGCTGCGGTGCTCGCCGAGCGCGGTCTGGTGACGGAAAAGCTCGCCGGAGCAACCTTCGTGCAGCGCCGCTTCCGCGACCTGACGGAGTTCAGCAGCTGCCTCGCGACGCTCGAGAAGCTCGGCCTCGATACCGCTGGTCTCGAGGCGGAAGGTCGCTTCCAGGCCGAGCTGTTCGTGTCACGCCCGCGCGAGGACGTCGCGGCGACGCCGCTCGGCAGGCTGGTGACGGTGGTGAGCGGACGCAATCGCACCGTGGGAGCCCGCTACGTGCGTGTCGGGCGCGGTGCGCAGGCGCAGGTCGTGCGCGTACCCTCGTGATCGCGCTCGAGGGTGTCTCGAAGAGCTTCGATGGCGGGACAACCCACGCCATCCGAGACATTACTCTCGCGGTGACGACCGGGACTTTCCTCGCCGTGGTGGGGGATTCCGGCTCCGGCAAGACGACGCTGCTGAAGACCATCAACCGCCTGATCGAGCCGGATGCCGGTCAGGTCCTGATCGACGGTGAGCCGGCGCGGGCGGTGCCTGCGCATGACCTGCGCCGACACATCGGCTACGTGTTCCAGGGTATCGGCCTGTTTCCGCACATGAGCATTGCCGAGAATATCGGCATCACGCCGCGGCTGTGCGGCTGGCCGGCGGAGAAGATTCGTGCGCGGGTCGAGGAGCTGATCGACCTGGTGTCGCTGCCGCGCGCTTACCTCGCGCGGCTGCCGGCGGAGCTGTCCGGCGGGCAGCGCCAGCGTGTTGGTCTGGCGCGCGCACTGGCGGGGCGGCCCGGCATTCTGCTCATGGACGAGCCTTTCGGCGCCCTCGATCCGGTCACCCGCGATGCGCTCGGCACCGCCTGCCGCCAGTTGCACGAGCGCCTGCAGCTGACGACCATCATGGTGACGCACGATGTCCTCGAGGCCGTGCTGCTGGCCGATCGGATCGTCGTGATGCGTCAGGGGCGCATCGTCGCCGACGGTGAGCCGCATGCGCTCTTTACGGGTCATTCCGATCCGGCCGTGCGTACCCTGATGGACATGCCCCGCCGCCAGGCCGCGCGTGTGCGCGCGCTGCTCGATGAGCGTGGTCCATGAATGCCGATCTGCGCTCGGCGCTGCGCGTGCTGCCGGAGTATCTGGGGCAGCACGTGCTGCTCAGCGCCGCGGCGCTCGCGCTCGGCGTGGCCGTCAGCCTGCCGCTGCTCATCGCTGCGCGGCGCAGCGCGCGCGTGCGCTGGCCGGTGCTGGCGCTGGCCAGCCTCATCCAGACCGTTCCCAGCCTGGCGCTGCTCGCGCTGTTCTACCCGCTGCTGCTCGGTCTCTCGGCGCTGCTGCACCGGCTGGTGGGCTGGAGCTTCTCGCCGCTCGGCTTCCTGCCCTCGCTGCTGGCGCTGACGCTTTATTCGATCCTGCCGATTCTGCGCAACGGCATCACCGCCATCCTCAATCTCGATCCGGCGATCGTGCAGGCCGCACTCGGTGTCGGCATGACGAGCCACCAGCGCCTGTTGCGTGTGGAGCTACCGCTCGCCGCGCCGATGCTGATGGCCGGCGTGCGCACGGCGGCGGTCTGGGTGATCGGCACCGCCACCCTGGCGACACCGGTCGGGCAGACCAGTCTCGGCAACTACATCTTCACCGGGCTGCAGATGGAGAACTGGGTCTGGGTACTGTTCGGGTGCGGCACCGCCGTGGCACTGGCGCTCGCCACCGACCAGCTGCTGGCGCTGGTGGGGTTCGGCCTGACGCGGCGGCGTCCGGCACTCACGTGGCTCGGTCTGGCCGTGCTGCTCGCCGGCGTTGCGGCGGCGGGCGGCCTGCAGTTGCGTACGGCTCGCCAGGGCGGCTACGT
>JAKAFQ010000465.1 GCA_021817875.1 Pseudomonadota bacterium | reverse complement strand
ACGTGACTAGCCGCGATGGTTACGCGATCTATTGGACGAGCTACAACTACCCGAGCGGGATCAACTCATCCGGCGAATCGGTTACGTTTTCGTATGGGCCATTCCGGCAGCGCTGGGAGACGCAGTATTCAGGGCCGAGCGGTACCGAGACCACCTATACTGCCGGCAAGCTATTCGAGGAGGTCGTCGGCGGCGGTGCGACGGACTACCGGAATTACATCTTCGCGGGCAACGAGCTCGTCGCGATCGACAACCGGTCCTCGACGGGTACGAACACGCTCACCTACGTGTTGTCGGATCATCAGGGCAGTTTCGCGTATCTCGTCACGAGCGTGGGGACCAACGATGTGACCGAGAGTTTCACGGCCTACGGCAATCGGCGCAGCGGCAGCACCTGGTCGGGGCCGCCGTCGAGCAGCGATGAGACCGCGATCAACGCGGTCTCCCGGTGGGGTTATACCGGCGAGACCATGCTCGGTGTGTCGATGGGGTTGGTCGACCTCAATGGGCGCGTCGAGGATGCGACCATCGGCCGGTTCTTGTCGGCCGATCCGTACATCCCGGATCCGGAGAGCGCGCAAAGCTTCAATCGCTACAGCTACGTCAACAACAACCCGCTCACCTACGTCGATCCGAGCGGGTTTGATGGTCAGAATCCTGGGGCTGGTGATGGTCATGGAGGCAATGAACCGTGTAGTGCGGTTGCGCAAGATGGGTGTCCAAGCCCGCCGGGGCAGGGTACTCAGCAATTAGCGACGATTCCTGTCAGAGCGTCGCGATTGCCGAGCGGTATAACAAATACATCGACACCTTCGATATCTCCTGGCTCTGGCTCGGGCGGGAGTGTTGATGGCGGTGGCGGTGATGGTAAGCAGCAGACAAAACCCACGGGGCCGACGACTGTATGCACGGGCGTCGGACGCGGTCTTTCCGGCAATACGAATCTCGTTGGTCACCAGGGCGGCATACCGGGTCAAACCGTTCAGCCGAATACCGCGGCGGTAATCCCCCAGCAATTCGGGGTCACAAGCGGCGCACAACTCGGACCGTACGCTCCGAACATAAGTGGGACAATAGGTCAAGCGCCGTTCACTGCAGTTACGGACGTTATTGGCGGGAAGTCCCCAATACCAGGCGTAGGAGTACGTACAGCTCTGCCCCAGCTGTTTCCGGGCCAACTCATTCTAGAAATTCCCGGGGCAGCAGATCAAGGGGCGAATGCTCCGGTGACGATCACTGTCCCATCAGCACTTGGGTGTCCGACCGGGACTAGTCCGGCTTCCCCAAATTCAACGGGAGGGCCTTAACGTGGTGAGACAATGGCTTGCAGCGTGTCTTGTAGGAATCTCTTTCGTCACGTTCGTTCTTGGCGTGAGCGCCGCTGAAACGTATCCCTCGGTCAAACCGATGCAGAAAGTGATCGATGTGCCGGATGTCGCCAAAGCTGACGTATCGCTGGTAATTCGGTCGCTCGATGATCAGCCACTCTACAAGTTGCAGTGCCATTCTAGGGGGTACGTGGGTGATCCAGACTTCGACTACAGTGGTGACTTCGAGTGCCGTCTAAGTTTAGTTCACGGACAGAACGTGTACAGCACACTTCTCACAGAAGATGCAGAACAGAGCCGGGACTGGGAGAGCAGGGGGCGATTTTTTTCCGGTAGCTTACGGGGCCCGTGTGCGGCGATTCCGGAATTCGGTGCGAGTAGGGCATTCAAGCTTCGGAGATTCGATTTGACGTTGACTATTCTAGATCCGAAATTCAATGCAAATGGGAAGCTCATCTCTTTGAGACTGGGCGTTACTGTGCGGGCGGATGGTTCTGCTCAGCGTCAAATCGCAGAGGCTGTGCCGATCCCGCGGGGAAGTGTTTCCACTGAGTGCCGGTTGGCCCAATATTTTGTCAGTCCCAGTGCTTTGGGGAAGGAGGAGTAGCCACTGGTGCAGGCGGACGGTGCTGTACCGGGTCAGGCCGTTAAAGCCGAACTGGATCTGTAGCGCGTTGCCGACCTGAGTTTGTGGTGGACGGGGTTTGGCTACCGGTGTGGGTGGTCGCGGTCCAATGACATCACCACGACGACAGCGGTGGCAGAGAGCGAGTGTCGTTTTGACAAGTGCGATGCGGCAGCGGCACAGATATAGTGTCGCAGCCGCTGATCGTAACAAAAGGTGTTCTGACATTCCCGAAAAGAACCCTTAAGGAGAGTGTATGGTGCGCCATCGTGGCGAACACCCTGAGAAGGGCCGCGACCGGTAACGCGACGCCAACACTCGAAATAGGGAAGGTCGGCTCGCGCCGACGCAATAGAAAGGTATTGGCGCTGGGATCTCGAGCAGCCCCCTACCCTTCTATCCCCCCGCGCCGAACTTCCAACGCCTCTCGCCGTTCGCGCGAATACCTGACGCCGGCGGAGGTCGAGAAGCTCCTGCAGGGCATTGTCAGTCCGAGCACGAATCGGTCGAGGGTGGTCAAGGGTAGTGTGCGTCGGCTGGAATGGCAGCTGATGATCAATTGTTATTTCAGCGGCAGAGACTCGGCAATGACCGAACGGACACCGCCAGGACGCGCGAATTGGCCCAGGATGACGAACAAATCCACCGCGAAGAGAAGCATGTCACGCATCGTCGAGGCAGGCGACCAGGGATCCCGGCCAGTACCAGATTGCTCAGCTATTCCGGCTCACGCCATGTTCCGTGAATTCGCACTCGACAAGCGGAACTGAATTCAGCGCGTGTAAGCGATTAATTGACGATCGTCGTCCATCGGCTTACACTTGGTTGGTGCTCAAGAGCTTCAGGGTCAAGGCACTTGCCGAGCTGTGGTCCAGTGGATCAAGCCGGAAAATCGACAGCAGGCTGCACGAGCGGATCTTGCGCAGGCTGGACAGATTGGATGCCGCGACATCGGTGAAGCAGATGGATATGCCAGGGTTTGATTTCCACCCTCTGCATGGCAAGCCCCAGCGCTACTCGGTGCACGTCAACGGACCGTGGTGCCTGACGTTTGAGTTTGAAGGCGGGGACGCGCTGCGTGTGGACTTGGAGCAATACCATTAGCCGGAGAACCCCTATGGCCGAAATCGTTGCGAAACGGAATTCAAAGCGCTGCCCAACCCATCCCGGTGCGCTGCTGCGCGAGGACATCCTGCCGGTGCTGAAGCTGCCGAAGACGGCGATCGCGGATGCGCTCGGCATCTCCCGCCAGCACCTGTATGACATTTTGCGCGAGCGCAAGCCGATCTCTGCCGAGGTTGCGGTCCGCCTCGGCGCTGCCTTCGGGGATGGCCCTGACGTGTGGCTGCGCATGCAGGCCGCCTATGACGCGTGGCACGCCGTGCGAAGGGTCGACGTCAGCAAAGTTCCTCGCCTCGCCGCGTAGCGACATCGATGCGGGGCCTGAGCCCGTGGCGTACGAATTTGACGGGGGAGGGACGGGTTCCCGGCACGATCGGCGCGCGTGGTGTCGGCGAGCGCGCAGTGTGGGAGCCTGCGGAGAGTTCGATATAGGCGTCCAATATTTCGGGACGTACCTCGGGAATTCAGGTACTTGTCAGGTCGTATCTGGCGGAAATATCGGCGCTCCGAGCCTGCGGCCGAGCAGTTGGGGGGTCGAGGTGACGGCGCCCGGGGCGCTCTTGAAGAGGATCAGCCCATGAGCAAGAGGTGCCTATCCCCTGAAGCTCCCAGCCTCGGTAAAGACGGCAGCGGCCGAACTGGCAGCGAGTGACGGGGTTTCGCTGAATCAGTGCATCGCTGCCGATGTGGCCGAGAAGGCGGGCTCTCTGCGCAACGCGCGGGAGTTCCTGCGCGAGCGCGCAGTGACGGCGAAGCCGAAGGATATGCTCGAGTACCTCCGCCCGGCCCCGAAGGTGCCGCCGGCCGATGAGGATCGGCCGTAGCCAGATGGTTGCGGGACTTCTGCGTGACTCAGCGCTGCTTCGTGATGCGCCGTGGTGACAAATGCAACGATATCCCGGCGGCGGTGGCTACGTAACTTACGGATAATCAAGCAATAATAATTTT
>JAKAFQ010000464.1 GCA_021817875.1 Pseudomonadota bacterium | reverse complement strand
GTGTGGTCAGTTGCCCGGTCGGCACGCTGTCCCCGGACCAGACCGCGACCATGACCCTGTCGCTGCAGGCGGGCGAGCCGAACCCGCAGGCGGCGATCGTCTTCAGCGCATCCCAGAGCGCGCCGTTGGATCCGAACCCGGACAACAATTCGGCGCGGCTCGTCACGGCGGAACTCGGCCAGGCGAATCTGAGCGTCACGGTCGACAGGGCCGCGATCGATGCGACGCAGAACGGGGCGGCTTACCTGCCGTTCACGCTGCGCAATGTCGGTCCGATGAGCGCGCACCAGGTGCGCTTCGGGGTGTCCCTGCCGGGCAATGTCCAGTTCCAGTCGATCAATCTGCCCGGCGCCAGCTGCAACTACGACGGTACGGATACACCGCCCTCGGTGCTGTGCACGATCGATGCGCTGGCGTCCGGCCAGGTGCTGAGCGGCGTCGTCGTGGTCACGGCGGACGCCACCGGCGCGGGAACCGCCAGCTTTGCGGTGGAAGCGCCCGAGGAGGATGTGAATCTGACGGACAATGCGACGCAGACGACGCTGTCGGTCCAGAGCGCCAGCGCAGTGACGGCGACGAGCTCCGGGGGCGGTGGCTGCGTCACGGCGCCGGGCACCGGATTCGATCCGCTGCTCGCGACGCTCGCGGTGGGTGCGGCGCTCGTGTTGCTCGGCCGTGCGCGGCGGCGCAGCGGTCCGAGACGATCAGACGAGCGGCGCGTGCGGCGCTCTCGGCCATGAGGCTCGATGCGGATGGCGTGCGCGGCGCGGCGCTCGCGGCCGCTGGGGCGGGATTCCTGGCCGACCCGCTCTGGTGGCTGGCGGGCGCGGCCGGCCTCGTGGTGAGCGCCGGGCTGTGGCGCACGCTGCCCGGGGCGATGGCCGGTTCGGCACTGCACGCTCCCGGGGTGTGGCTCTCGTGCGTGCTGTGGCAGCCGGTCCTCGAGGAACTGATCTTCCGGGGCTTTCTGCAGGGCGAGCTGCTGCGCAGCCGCTGGGGGCGCCGGCGCCTCGGCGGGCTGAGCGCGGCCAATCTCACCTGCTCCCTGGCATTCGCCGCGGCGCACCTGGTCCACCACGCGCCGGGGTGGGCCCTGAGTGTGTTCGTGCCCTCGCTGCTGTTTGGCTGGCTGCGCGAGCGGCACGCCGGCGTCGGAGCCCCGATCGGGCTGCATGTGCTGTACAACCTGGAGTTCTTCGCGGCCGCGGCGCTCGCGGCCGCTTGAGCCGGCGGGGCATGCGCCGGCCGATCCAGGCTGTCGGAACCCATCGGCCAGGCACAGCCGGACGAAAACGACCCGCGACGCACGGCGTGGTGTTGTAGCCAGGGAAGTGTCGTACCTAAGGACATGTGCGAATGCCGTGTGCCGCCCGGATCTGACACGATGGATGTCTCGGCAGTCGTGAATACGGGAGAACGTGATGGACGCATCGAAATCGACAGTAGCCATGGCGATCATCGTCGGATTGTTGCTGAGCGCACCGGCGGCGTTCGCGCAGCGAGGTGGTGGTGGCGGCGGCGGGGCGGGTGCGGCGACTCAGGGCCGCATGGGCGGCGGGACGCGCCTGCAGGACCAGGATCGGCTGTCCACCGGCAGCATGGACCGACTGCACGATCGAACCATGGACCGTACCCAGGACCGCCTGCACGACCGGCTGCAGGATCGGTTGTATGATCGGGATCTGCGCCGCGAGCAGGATCGCGACCGCATCTATGGCGGAAGTCTGATGAGCAGCACGGAACGGACCCAGTACGAGCAGCAGCTGCGCTCGCTGCCGACGGAGCAGGAGCGGGTGCGCTTCCGCATGGAGCATCAGCAGCAAATGCAGCAGCGCGCCGAGGCGCGTCACGAGCGGCTCGGCGCCGGGCCGAGCGAGGCGCAGATTCGCGCCCAGGAACATGCGCGCCAGCAGGAGCGCGAGCAGATCTACGGCTATTCGATGATGACGCCGCAGGAGGTCGCACGCTACCAGGCGCGCATGGGCGCGGCCGGATCCGCGCAGGAACGGCAGCGCATCCGCTCGGAACATCGCACGCAGATGGAACAGCGCGCCCGCGAACGGGGTGAGTCGGCGCCGCAGTAGGCCGGGGTACCCACGATGCGTACGGGCGTTGTTCCTGGAGCGCTCGTCTGCCTGGTGCTGGCAGCGGGGTCCGTCGCGAGCGCGGCGGACCCCGGAGCGTGGCGGCTGTCCGCCGGTTATCAGTACACCAGCGGGGAGTACGGCGGCAGCCGCACCATCACCGAAACGTACGTTCCGGTGAACGTATCGTACCGGTATGAGCGGCTCGCCATCGGGGTGACGGTGCCGTATGTCAGCGTGAGCGGTCCGGCGACCGTGATCGATGATGCCACCGGGGAGTTCGCGCCCGGACCGGGTGGCACCCACGGCGGACTCGGCGATGTGATCGTGTCGGGGACTCTGTATGACCTGGCGCACTCGCGCACGGCCCGCTTCCACCTCGATCTGACCGCGACGGTGAAGTTCGGCACGGCCCGGGCATCCGAAGGGCTCGGTACCGGGGAGAATGACTATGGCGTGCAGCTCGATGCGCTGAAGGAATTCGGTCGCGTCGGACTGTTCGCGACCGGCGGCTACGTGGTGCGCGGCAGTCCCGGCGTGATTCATCTGCGCGACGTGCCCTTCGGCGAGATCGGCGTGGACCGGCTGCTGAGACAGGGCGTACGGGCGGGGGTGAGCTTTGCGTATCGCCCCTCGGCCATCATCGATTACGAATCCGTGCGGGAGGCCACCGTGTTTGTCGCGTTCGCCGGGCCGGGCGGGATCGTCATCCGTCCCTCGGTGTTCAAGGGATTCGGCAACAGCAGTCCGGCCTGGGGCGCCGGCGTGCTGCTCGGTTGGCGGCCGCTGCGAGGCGGGATGCCATAAAGGCCGTCGGCGGCGGGCTCGAAGGGCGCCTCGGAAGCGCTGCGGGCGCGCCACGCCGAAGCCTCTCCTCCGGGGAAGGTGTGTGCATGCTGTGCAGCACGACGGTGACGCCGCTGGACGCACCGGTGTGGGGCCATTAAGATCGCCGCAACAGGGCAATCATGTGCTCTGGATCGCGGCAGCGGCGCGGATCGGGGCCGCCCTTCAGGGCCTCCACAAAACCGGCTGATCTGCCGCAGGCAAGCGACCCTGGGCGCGATGCGAGCGCCTCGGGCGTGCCGCGTGGCGCAGCGGTCAGGGCGGCCTGGCGCGCCGCCCGGCGCATACCGCATCCGCGCCCCATCGAGGACATCCCTGATGAACCGAGCGACTCTCGAACTCCATCGCGCAGGTCAGAGCCTGTGGCTCGACAACATCACGCGCGAGCTGCTGACGAGCGGCACGCTGCAGCGTTACATCGAGGAGTTCTCGATCACCGGGCTGACCTCGAACCCGACCATCTTCGATCAGGCGATGAAGCGCGGCGGGGCGTATGACGCGGACCTGAGCCGGCTCGTCGCGCGCAATCTGCCACCCGAGGAGCTGTTCTTCGAGATCGCGGTGCAGGACCTGACGCAGGCCGCGGACCTGTTCCGTCCGGTTCACGCGCGCACGGCCGGACTCGACGGCTGGGTATCGCTCGAGGTCTCGCCACACCTGGCGCGGGATGCGCGCGCGACCCTGGCGCAGGCCCGGCAGCTGCACGCGCGTGCCGATCGTCCCAACCTGTTCATCAAGATACCGGGCACTGCGGAAGGACTGACGGCGATCGAGGAGGCGATCTTCTGCGGTGTGCCCATCAACGTCACCCTGCTGTTCTCGCCGCAGCAGTATGTCGCCGCGGCCGACGCCTGGCTGCGCGGCATCGAGCGGCGCATCGCAGCGGGCCTGAATCCCGACGTCGCTTCCGTGGCATCGCTGTTCCTCAGCCGCTGGGACGTGGCGATCGCGGGCCGGGTGCCGGCCGCGCTCGCCAACCGGCTGGGTCTCGGCATCGGCCGCAGCGCCTATCGGGAGTATCGCCGGCTGTTGGGCTCGGCGCGCTGGCTGCGGGCGATGAATGCCGGCGCGCGACCGCAGCGGCTGCTGTTTG
>JAKAFQ010000463.1 GCA_021817875.1 Pseudomonadota bacterium | reverse complement strand
CAGTCTGCTGGCCGGCCCACGCAACGTTCAGCCCTATATCCCGAAGCGTGGCGAGCAGTACATGAGCAAGGAGCAGCTCGACCACTTCCGCAACATTCTCAACAGCTGGAAGCGCGATCTCATGGTAGAGGTCGACCGCACGGTCTCGCACATGAAGGATGAGGCGGCGAATTTCCCCGATCCCTCGGACCGGGCCACCCAGGAAGAGGAATTCAGCCTGGAGCTGCGCACCCGGGATCGGGAACGCAAGCTCATCCGCAAGATCGACGAGGCCCTCAAACGGATCGAGGACGGCAGCTACGGTTATTGCCTGGAAACCGGCGAGGAGATCGGCATCAAGCGCCTCGAGGCTCGACCGGTGGCCACCCTCAGCATCGAGGCCCAGGAACGCCGCGAACGGCGTGAGAGACAATACGGCGAGCGCGACGACCGGTACCGCTAGCCCGAAGTATACCGGGCGCTTTGCGCCCTCGCCGACAGGCTCGCTGCACCTCGGCTCGCTGCTGGCCGCTGCCGGCAGTTTTCTCGACGCCCGCCACCAAGGCGGCCTGTGGCGGCTGCGCATCGAGGATCTCGACCGGGATCGGGTGATTCCGGGCAGCGCCGACCAGATCCTGAGGACGCTCGAGGGTTTCGGCCTGTACTGGGACGGGCCGGTCGAGTATCAGAGCCGCCGCACGACCCACTACGCCGAAGCGCTCGCTGCCTTGCAAGCGGCCGGAACCACGTTCGAGTGCAGCTGCTCGCGCCGCACGCTCCACCTCGACGTCCCGCTGGCCGCTCCAGGGGAGTCACCGTATCCGGGCACCTGCCGCACGGCACCGCGCCGGCCCGGACCCACCGCGACCCGCTTCAGGATGCAGGACGACTCGGCCATCGCGTTCGAAGACCGCTTCCAGGGCCCCCTCACCTTCCCGCCCCGCTCACTCGGCGACGTCATCGTTCGACGCCGGGACGGGGTGTTCGCCTACCAGCTTGCGGTGGTGGTCGACGATGCCTTGCAGCAGATCACCGACGTCGTCCGCGGCGCCGATCTGCTGGCCAGCACCGGCTGGCAGATCGCCTTGCAACAGGCCCTGCGACTGCCGGTGCCCCGATACGGACATCTGCCCCTGCTCACCGAGCCTGACGGGACCAAGCTCGCGAAGTCCCGCCGTTCGATGCCGCTCGAACCGGCGCGAGCCGGCGCCGCGCTGTGCATCGTGCTGCAGTTGTTGAATCAGGCCCCGCCGGCCGAACTCGCCCGTGCTCCCGCGGCCGAGGTCCTCTCCTGGGCGCTCGGCCACTGGAATCCACGGGCCTTCGGGCACATCCGGCAGATCCGGCTGAGCCGCTAGCGGCCGAGCCTTCCCATGCAGGTCAGGCCGGCCTTCGGATCAGCCCCGCAGGTGCCGTGCCGGGGCCGACGGCCGAGCGTCACGGCGGCGCGAACCGCGCCGCCACCCGTGATCAAGCCGCGTCGACGTCACGCATCGACAGACGGATGCGGCCCTGGCGGTCGACCTCGAGCACCTTCACGCGGATGACGTCGCCTTCCTTGAGCTTGTCGCTCACGCGCTCGACGCGCTCGTTGGAGATCTGCGAGATGTGCACCAGGCCGTCGCGGCCCGGCAGAATGGTGACGAACGCCCCGAAGTCCATCAGGCGCGCCACCTTGCCCTCGTAGATGCGGCCGACCTCGACGTCAGCGGTGATGAGCTCGATCCGGCGCTGGGCCTCCCGCCCGGCGGTGCCGTTGACCGAGGCGATCTTCACCGTGCCGTCGCTCTCGATGTCGATGGTGGTACCGGTCTCTTCGGTAATCTGACGGATCACTGCGCCGCCCTTGCCGATCACATCGCGGATTTTCTCCGGATCGATCTTCAGGGTGATGATGGAGGGGGCCCATTCGGACATGCTGGCCCGTGGTGCGCTGATGACCTTGTTCATCTCGCCGAGGATATGCAGACGGCCCTCGCGCGCCTGCTCGAGCGCGACCTTCATGATCTCGGGCGTGACGCTGTCGACCTTGATGTCCATCTGCAGCGCCGTCACCCCATCCTTGCTGCCTGCCACCTTGAAATCCATGTCGCCCAGATGATCCTCATCGCCCAGGATATCGGTGAGCACTTTGAAGCGATCACCCTCGAGCACCAGCCCCATGGCGACTCCGGCCACCGGCGCCTTGATGGGCACACCGGCGTCCATCAGCGAAAGCGACGTGCCGCACACGGTCGCCATGGAACTCGAGCCGTTGGACTCGAGGATTTCCGAGACGACGCGGATCACGTACGGGAATTTCGCCATCTCGGGCATCATGGCACTGATGCCGCGCCGCGCCAGATTGCCGTGGCCGATCTCCCGGCGCTTCGGCGAGCCCATCATGCCCGTCTCGCCGACGGAGAACGGCGGGAAGTTGTAGTGCAGCATGAACGGCTCGCGGCGCTCGCCATCCAGGCCTTCGATGAGCTGCGCATCGCGGGTCGTGCCGAGCGTGGTCACGACCAGCGCCTGGGTTTCACCGCGGGTGAACAGCGCCGAGCCATGCGTGCGCGGCAGCGCGCCGACCTTCACCGTGATCGGGCGCACCGTCTTGCAGTCGCGTCCATCGATGCGCGGCTCGCCGTTGAGAATACGCTGACGGACGATGTCGCTCTCGAGCTTGAACAGCGCGTCGTCGACCTGTTCCTCCGTCCACTTCGCGCCCTCGGCGCCCGCCAGGGCAGCGGTCGCCTCCGCCTTGATCTCGCCGATGCGCGCGTAGCGCTGCTGCTTTTCCGTGATGGTGTAGGCCTGCGCGAGACTCTCACGCGTCTTCCGGGCAACGGCGGCCGTGAGTTCGGCATTGTCGGGTGGAGACTGCCAGTTCCAGCGCGGCTTGCCGGCCTCGCGGGCCAGCTCACGGATCGCCCGGATGGCCGTCTGCATCTGCTGATGACCAAACACCACGGCGCCGAGCATCACGTCCTCGGGCAGCCCCTGGGCCTCCGACTCCACCATCATCACGCCCTGCTCGGTACCGGCCACGACCAGATGCAGCTGCGACTCGGCGAGCTGCGCGGCGTTCGGATTGAGCAGGTACTCGCCGGCCTTCCAGCCGACGCGCGCCGCGCCGATCGGCCCGTTGAAGGGCACGCCCGACAGGCTCAGCGCCGCGGAGGCGCCGAGCAGCGCGGCGATGTCCGGATCGATCTGCGGATCGACCGAAACCACGGTGGCGACCACCTGGACTTCATTGTAGAAACCGTCCGGAAACAGCGGCCGGATCGGGCGGTCGATGAGCCGCGAGGTCAGCGTCTCTTTCTCCGTTGGACGGCCCTCGCGCTTGAAAAAGCCGCCCGGAATGCGTCCGGCGGCATATGTTTTCTCGACGTAGTTGACCGTCAGTGGCAGGAAATCGCGGCCCGCGGCCGCCGTCTTCTGCGCACAGGCGGTCACCAGCACCACCGTGTCGCCCATCGAAACGCGTACGGCCCCGTCGGCCTGCCGGGCGAGTTCGCCGGTCTCCAGGGTGACGGTGTAGGGGCCGTAGGGAAATGACTTGCTGACAACGCTCAAGCTTCAGTCCTCAATGATAGGTTCGGTCGAAAACACCAGTACAAAAAAACCAAGGGCCGCACGATGGGCGGCCCGCTGGTGTTGTTAGCGACGGAGCCCCAGGCGCTCGGCCAGCTCCTGGAATGTCTGCGGATTCGTCGCCTTGAGATAATCGAGGAGTTTACGACGCTGATTCACCAGCTTGACGAGCCCGCGGCGCGAGGCGTGATCGCCCTGGTGCGTCGCAAAGTGCTTGCCTAGGTCGTTGATGCGCTCAGACAGCAGCGCCACCTGTATCTCGGGAGACCCGGTGTCCGCAGGCCCGCGCCGGTATTGCGCCAGAATCCCGCTTTTTTGCTCGGTAGTTAAAGCCATTGCACAAAAGTCCTAAGTAACTGTATCAAGTGCCCTTTTAAGTAAGCCCGCGATTCTACCCGGTGAGACGCCCGCGCCACAAGATTGATTGCGTCTGCGCGCAGCGCCCTCGACCGCGGCCGGACCGCCGTGCGCA
>JAKAFQ010000462.1 GCA_021817875.1 Pseudomonadota bacterium | reverse complement strand
CGAGCTGGGCGGTGTTGTGCTCAGCTGCACGACGTGCTTACGGCTACGCAAGATGGATGCGGCGGCGATCTGCCCCATGTCGACCATGGACGACCTCGCACGCCTCACCGAAGAGGCGGACCGCGTTCTCACGTTCGGTTAGCGCATTGCGGAGGCACTCATGACCGGCAAGACGATCCTCATCTTGGGCGGCGGGCTCGGTGGCATTACGGCCGCAGGCGCGCTGCGCCGCCTGTGTGGTTCCGAGCACCGCATTGTTGTGATCGAACGGAATGCGAAGTTCTCGCTTTGTATGGCGAATCTTTGGCTGATGACCGGCGAGCGCCAACGCCCCGAGGAAGGCGAGCGCGATCTGACGCAGCTTGCCGAGCGAGGGATCGAATGGCTGCATGCCGAGATCGAGGCGATCGATCCGGTCACCAGGACTGTCCGTACCAGCGTCGGCACCGTTGCTGGCGACTACCTGGTCATCGCGCTCGGCGCTGAGCGCCATCCCGAGGCGGTGCCGGGTTTTGCTGCGGCGGCCCTTGATCTTTACGACCCGGCGGGCGCCGTGCGCATTCGCGAGGCCCTGGAGACATTTTCCGGGGGCCGGATCGTCGTGCTCGTTGCGCGCACACCGTTTTCGTGTCCTTCTGCCCCCTATGAGGCGGCGTTCCTCGTCGAGTCGCTGCTGCGCCGCCGACGTGGCTTCCGCGCGCAGAGCGAAATCGCCGTCTATACGCCCGAAGGCCTGCCCATGCCGGTCGCTGGAGAAGGGGTAGGCAAAGAGCTCCTACGCATGTTGAAGGACCGCGGCATCGAGTTCCACGCCGAGCAGATCGTTATGAAAGTTGACGCCGCGACGCGTACGGCTCGCTTCGAGCTCGAGGACACCAAGTTCGATCTTCTGATCGGCGTGCCGGCCCACCGGGCGCCCGCGGCGCTGCGCGCGGCCAAACTCACCGATGCCTCGGGCTGGGTGCCGGTCGACGCAGCCTCCCTGCGAACCAGGCACGCGGGCGTATATGCCATCGGCGACGCGACGTCGATTCGGCTACCTGTCGGTATGTTCCTTCCCAAGGCAGGCGTCTTCGCCGACGAGCAGGCGCGCGTCGTCGCCGCGAACATCGCTGCTGAGATCGACGGTCGCGTGGCTGCCGGCCGGTTCGACGGACACGGCTTTTGCTACATCGAGATCGGCGACGACATGGCCGCCTACGGGGCCGGGAATTTCTACGGCATCCCGGCGCCGACGGTGAGCATCGAACCACCGTCGGCACGCTTTCGCACGGAGAAGCTCGAAATCGAGCGGGCCGCGCAGTCCCTGTGGCTCTAGCCCGCCATCCTGGTACTCAGATGGCCGATCCCGCATCCTGGACCGCGGAAGCCGACAAGGTCCTGGTGTTCTGACGCAAGGAAACCACCAACATGTTCTTTCGCCAATTCGCCACCAAGGAAGCCACGCTCTCCTATTTCTTCGGCTGCGGCAGCTGCCACGTGGCCGTGGCGGTCGACCCGGTGCTGGGCGACGAGGACTGGTTTCTTGATCAGGCGAAGGTGCAGGACGTGAAAATCACGCACGTGATCGACACCCACGTCCACGCCGACCACTACTCGGGCGGGCGGGCGCTCGCGCAGCGCGCTGGCGCCCTCTACTGCTTGCACGAGCGCAACGAAGAGCGGGTGGCGTACCGCTTCGAGCCTTTGCATGACGGCCAGAAAATCGAAGTCGGTAACGTCCTCGTCGAGGTCATCCACACTCCGGGGCACACGCCCGACAGCATCTGCCTCGCGGTGACGGACCGGCGTCGCGGCGACGCACCCTGGTTCGTTCTCACGGGCGATTCGATGTTCGTCGGCGCGATCGGCCGGCCCGATCTTGCCGGTCACGAGCGCAAGATGGCGGGCCAACTCTACGACAGCCTGCATACGCGCATTCTCACCCTGCCGGGCGAGGTCGAGCTGTACCCGGGACATACTTCGGGCAGCGTCTGCGGCGCGGGCATCTCGGGCAAGCCGGTCTCGACCATCGCGTTCGAGAAACGGTGGAACCCGCTCCTTTCCCTGGAGCGCGACGCATTCGTCGACGCCCTGACGAGGGAGATCCCGCCGCGCCCGGTGGAGATGGAACGTATGGTGGCGGCCAACCTCGGCGGCTGAGCGGAGCACCGTTCGCGCAGGCCCAATCCGTCCGGCAGAAGGATCCCCCATGCAGACGACGCGTTCGCACGCGATCGAAACCGCGCTCGATGCGGAGGCGGCCTACGTCCACGGCATCCGCGCTAACCTGAGCCAGTTCGTCCAGCAGATGATCCAGGTCTTCTTCGTGGGCCTGCTCATCGGCATGGAGCGCAACGTGCTGCCAGTGGTGGCGAGCCGTGACTTCGGCGTGCCGAAGACCTCCTTCGTCTACCTGATGTCGTTCGTGATCTCCTTCGGTTTCGTCAAGGGGATCCTGAACTTCGTGGCCGGTCGGCTTTCGGAGCGAATCGGACGCAAGAAGGTTTTGCTCCTGGGCTGGCTCGCCGCCGTGCCGATCCCGTTTCTCATCGATTTCGCCCCTTCCTGGGGATGGATCGTGGCCGCCAACGTGTTCCTGGGCGTGAACCAAGCCTTCGTTTGGACCATGACGGTCACCAGCAAGGTGGACATCACCAGCGCCGAGCAGCGCGGGTTCGCAACCGGGATAAATGAATTCGCGGGCTACGCGGCCGTCGCGGTGGCCGGCGTGGCGACCGGGTATCTCTCGGAACGCTATGGCCCGCGCGAAGCGTTGCTGTGGTTCGCCTTGGCGGTCATCGGCGTCGCCTCGACCCTCGCGGCGCTCCTCATCCGCGAGACTTTACCCTGGGCCCGCGCCGAGGCCAGCCGGCACGCGCGAGGAACATACCAGGGGCCCCGGCCCCGATTCGCCGACGGGCTCGCCGAGCACCCGAGCGCGAAGGAGGTCTTCGCATTCGTGTCGTTCCGACATTCGACCTTCTCGGCGCTGTGTCAGGCCGGCATCGCCAACAAGGTGGCCGACGCGCTCCTCTGGGTGCTGTTCCCGTTGTATCTGAGCCAGCGCGGCCTGTCTGTGGTGCGGATCGGTTGGGTGACGGGCATCTACGGGATCGTCTGGGGGGCATCGCAGCTTTGGACCGGGCCACTGTCCGACGTCATCGGCCGCAAGAAACCGATCGTCGCCGGGCTTTGGACCCTCGGCCTGGGTATCGCGCTCGTTCCCTTGGCGACCGGACCCACGGCCTGGGGGACCACCGCAGCAGTGATGGGCGTCGGCATGGCGCTGCTGTATCCCAATCTCATCGCCGCGGTTGCCGACATCTCGCATCCGAATTGGCGCAGCTCGGCGCTGGGAACCTACCGGTACTGGCGTGACACTGGATACGCTATCGGCGCACTGGCGCTGGGCCTCGTCGCGCAGTGGAGCCGCGGCGTCACGGCTGGATTCTGGTTCGCGTCTGCCGTCCTGGCGATCTCGGGGGCGTGGGTGACCCTGCGCGCGTCGGAAACGCATCCGCGCCTGCAGCCGGGGAAGTCGGTCAGCTCCTGAAGCTGGAGGTCCGGACCCATTGCAGCGAGGCGGCCGGTTAAGCTGGGCAGCTTAAGGCTAGCCGTTGATTCTGGATGCCCTCCCCAATGCAAACCGCCGTAATGGCGGCATTTTCCATCTTGGTATTTGCCGTCGCGATGAAAACCGCGATGTAGGTTGCTATCATCGGCGTCAGGGTTAGATAATGGCTTGCCTGCAGGGTTTTTGCACGTGGCGAGTGTGCGCGGGCGGTGGTGGACGGCCAAGGCGATTCGCCGACGCGGCCACCACACCGGTCTTTCCCACGCCCCGGGGTTTCCGTTACGTTTGTTCGTGGGCTTGTCAGGCGGCAATGAGCACCGCCCTTCTTGAATCCCTTTTGACCTGCCCGCATTGCGGCTTCGCCTGGCAGGAAACCATGCCGACCGACGCATGCCGCTTCTTCGAGGAATGCCCATCCTGCCACGCCATGTTGCGTCCGAAACCCGGCGACTGCTGCGTGTTCTGTTCCTACGGTTCGGTT